>NZ_JBPNYQ010000001.1:294344-512336 GCF_051235485.1 Pseudoalteromonas nanhaiensis
ACAAGCAGAGGCGGAGCGCTTAGAACAAGAACGAATTGCTGCAGAACAAGCAGAGGCGGAACGTTTAGAACAACAACGAATTGCTGCAGAACAAGCAGAGGCGGAACGTTTAGAGCAAGAAAAAGCTGCTCAAGCTGCGGCTGAAAAACCAAAGAAAGAAGGTTTCTTCGCACGCCTTAAAAAAGGCCTATTAAAAACTCGCGTTAATATAGGTTCAGGCTTTGCATCTATTTTTAGTGGTAAGAAAATAGATGATGAGTTATTTGAAGAACTAGAAACACAATTACTGACTGCTGATTTAGGTGTTGATACAACAATGAAGTTGATTGATAACCTAACTGATGCAGCAGACCGTAAGCAATTAAAAGACGGTGATGCGCTTTACGAGCTGATGAAGCAAGAAATGGCAAGCATGCTCAAAACGGCTGAGCAGCCGCTGGTTATTCCTAGTGACAAAAAACCATTTGTTATCTTAATGGTAGGTGTAAATGGTGTTGGTAAAACCACCACGATTGGTAAATTAGCTAAGCAGTTCCAAAACGAAGGTAAGTCAGTGATGCTTGCAGCTGGTGATACTTTCCGAGCTGCAGCGGTTGAGCAGCTACAAGTGTGGGGCGAGCGTAATAGCATTCCGGTTATTGCCCAGCACACAGGTGCAGACAGTGCGTCAGTGGTATTTGATGCATTTCAAGCTGCAAAAGCACGTAACATTGATGTGTTAATCGCCGATACAGCAGGGCGCTTGCAAAATAAAGACAACTTAATGCAAGAGCTTGAAAAAATTGCTCGTGTAATGAAAAAAATCGACCCAGATGCGCCACATGAAGTCATGTTAACTATTGATGCTGGCACAGGGCAAAATGCAATTAGCCAAGTTAAACTATTTAATGAATGTGTTGGTTTAACTGGGATCACCTTATCTAAGCTTGATGGTACAGCTAAAGGTGGTGTGATCTTCGCTGTTGCAGATAAATTTAATATTCCAATTCGTTACATTGGTGTTGGTGAGAGTATTGATGATTTACGTACATTTAATAGTAATGACTTCATTGATGCACTATTCAGCCAAGATGAGGACGATGCATAATTAATTAAAAGGGAGCGTGCTCCCTTTTTCGCTGCAAGATGATTGATAATTAAAATGATAAATTTTCAGCAAGTCAGTAAAACATACCCAGGTGGCCACCGTGCCCTTGAGAAAGTTAGTTTTCATATAAAGCCTGGCGAGTTAGCCTTTTTAACGGGTCACAGTGGCGCAGGTAAAAGTACTTTGCTAAAGCTCATAAGTTTGATGGAGCGACCATCGGCAGGGCAGGTACTTATTAATGGTGTAGACTTAAACGCTGTTAAATCGCGGCAAATACCTTATGTGCGCCGCGATATAGGGATCATCTTTCAGAATCACCGCTTATTAGAACGTTACTCTGTGTTTGATAATGTTGCTTTGCCTTTAATAATCGAAGGGACGCATCATAAACAAATTGCAAAACGAGTAAATGGTGCGCTTGATAAGGTGGGCTTACTTGATAAAGCCAAATGTAATCCTGCGACACTATCGGGTGGTGAGCAACAACGTGTTGGTATAGCCAGAGCAATCGTCAACTCCCCCCCGATTCTACTTGCCGATGAGCCAACGGGTAACTTAGATCCTGAGCTTTCTATGGATATTCTGCGTTTGTTTGAAGATTTTAATAACCACGGTACTACAGTGCTTATTGCGACTCACGATATAGGTCTTATTGCACGCATGCGCTATCGCAGTTTAACGCTCAAAGATGGTCGTATGATCGAAGACCCGTTAGCTGAGGGGGCACTATGAGTTTATTATTTAAAAGCCGGCCTAGCCAAAATGAGCGCCAAAAAAAATCACTTTTAGCAGCGCCGTACTTCTTTATTCTTAACCTTATTCGTCAAGGTATTCACAGTTTGGGTGAAATGTGGCGAACGCCTCTTGCCTCGTTAATGACCATTGCGGTATTGGGGTTAAGTTTAACGCTCCCTGCGACACTTTATTTAGTAGTCAAAAATGTCTCACAAGTAAGCAGTGGCTTTGAAGATGCAGCAGAGATCTCATTGTTTGTTAAAGAAACTATGACAGAGCAACAAACGCAAACTTTAGTTAAGCGTTTAGCACTCTACCCAGAAGTTGATAAAGTGGAGTTTATCTCAAAAGGTGATGCCCTCACTGAATTCAAACAAGTATCAGGATTTGGTCAAGCACTTGAGTATTTAGACGCTAATCCGTTGCCAGATGTTGTGATTGTTACGCCTACAGCACGATACCGTCAGCCGAATACAGCCAAGCAATTACTGCAAAAGCTGGAGGCCGAAAGAGAAGTTGATTTTGGTAAGCTCGATATTGCTTGGCTTGAACGCTTAAATGCACTTTTAAGTTTATTAAAAGAAAGCGTTATTACCATTGCTCTACTATTATTAACTTCCGTCACTTTGATCATCGGTAACACTATCCGTTTATCAATTATGGATAAGAAAGATGAAATTCAAGTGATGAAATTAGTTGGCGCAACGAACACCTTTATTCATGCGCCATTTTTATGGACAGGGATTTGGTACGGCATTATTGGTGGTTTGTTCTCTTTTATTTGTGTTGCTTTAATGATGTGGTGGCTAGGAGCTGCGGTGAGTGAAGTGGCTGGCGTATATGAAACAAGCTTTGATTTAATCGGATTAACTTTGGCTGAGTTTGCTATTTTAGTTGCTCTTGCAACTGGATTAGGATTTGTTGGTTCTTACTTATCTGTAAACCGTTATATAAAAGAAATAGAACCTGATAAAGTTTAGCTAGTCGTATTGAGCGCTATAATTTTAGCGCTTTTTACTGTCGTTAATTTGTCATATTTAGCCGTTATGCTGTTTATTTAGGTTTTGAAGGGATACTCTATTTACCTTTCAAAACGCCTAAAAAGCTAGAATTCATCGCTTATTCAGCGCCTTAAAGTAAAATAAAATTATCTTAAAAAAACCACTTGATTTGAACTTTAAAAAAGTTTTTAATTCAAGTTAGCACTCTCGCTTAAAGAGTGCTAAGATGGTTTCAAATGTTTATCACTGAGGTGAAAAATGAGTAAAGATTTATACGCAATGGCACTTACTGCAGGTCAACAGAGCGCAAGTATGGACGGCTACCTTCAAGCGGTTAGCACTATTCCTATGCTTGATGCAGAGAAAGAAAAGCAGTTGGCGACACGTCTTCAGGAAGAAGGTGATCTTGAAGCTGCGAAGCAACTCATTATGTCGCATCTACGCTTTGTTGCTCATATTGCGAAAAGCTATTCAGGTTATGGCTTACCGCAAGCTGATTTAATTCAGGAAGGTAACATCGGTCTGATGAAAGCGGTAAAACGTTTCGACCCAAGTGTAGGTGTTCGCTTAGTCTCATTCGCAGTACATTGGATTAAAGCTGAAATTCATGAGTACGTACTGAAAAACTGGCGTATCGTGAAAGTTGCAACAACAAAAGCGCAACGTAAATTATTCTTCAACCTACGCAAAAACAAAAAGCGTCTAGGTTGGTTTAACCAAGCTGAGGTTAGCACTGTTGCTAATGAGCTAGGTGTAAGCGAAAAAGAAGTACGTGAGATGGAATCACGTATGAGTGGCCAAGATATGGGCTTTGACTTAACGGGCGACGACAATGACGATGCACCGACAAGCACATACTCGCCAGTACAATATTTAACAGATGGCAGTGCTGACCTTGCTGACGATATCGAAGAGCAGCAATGGCAAGAGCAATCTCATGCTCGTTTATTCAGTGCGTTAAAAACCCTTGATGAACGTTCACAAGACATTGTAAGTGCACGTTGGTTAGCTGATGACAAAGCAACACTGCAAGAACTTGCTGAGAAATATAACGTTTCAGCAGAGCGTGTTCGCCAGCTAGAAAAAACAGCGATGAAAAAACTGCAATCAGCAATGAGCTAATAGCAATCGCTATAGCAAACCATCTTTAGTAGACTACAAAGCCTCGCAAATGCGGGGCTTTTTGTTTTAAGGACGCGGTATGTCACAGATTGATTATCAACATGTATTAGATGAAATCACAAAAGAAGTTCAGCCATTACTGAGTCAAGGTAAGGTTGCTGATTATATCCCTGCACTTGCAGAGGTTGAGCCAAACCAGTTCGCTATTGCGATTCATACCGTGGATGGGAAAACCTACTGTGCGGGTGATTGTGGTGCACGTTTTACTATTCAATCTGTTTCTAAAGTAATGACCTTAACCTTAGCACTTCAGCGTTATGGTGATGAGCTGTGGCAACGAGTCGGAAAAGAGCCTTCAGGTACTGCCTTTAACTCACTAACACAGCTTGAATTTGAACAGGGTATACCACGCAACCCATTTATTAACGCCGGTGCTATTGTCACCTGTGATGCTTTATATAGTCGTTTATCAGCACCGATGCATTCAATGCTTGAGTCATTTCGTCAGTTATCAGGGAATCCTCAGGTTGTTATAGATAAAAAAGTCGCAAATTCTGAATATGAGTTTCGTCACCGTAATGCCGCCATGGCGCATTTAATGAAATCATTTGGCAACTTTAATAATGAGGTTGATGATGTGTTATGGGCCTACTTTAACTTCTGTGCCATTGAACTTAACTGCGTAGAATTAGCAAAAGCTTACAATTACTTAGCAAACCAAGGTAAAGATGCCAGCGGCAATAAAGTGCTCAGCGCCAGACAAAATAAGCAGTTAAACTCGTTACTATTTACCAGTGGTTTGTACGATGCTGCGGGAGATTTTGGCTACCGTGTTGGCATGCCGGGTAAGTCAGGGGTATCGGGTACTATATTAGCTGTGTTACCGAATCAATTTACTGTGGCTGTTTGGGCGCCAAGGCTGAATTCGTATGGTAACTCAGTAGCTGGGATAGCCGCTCTTGAGCGTTTATCCCAGAAACTGGATATTTCGATTTTCTAAAAGCGGTTACTGATCCCAGTAAACTTGCTCTAAACAATCTTCACGTTCAGGTAAACCACGCGATAAACGTGGAGAGTGCTGAACAAGTACTTCATAACTTGCACGGTTAGCGTATTTACTAATTTGTGCAAGTGATGAGTAAGTCATTGCAGGTTGCTGATGCTTCGCTGAGTTTGCCACATTAAGTTTGTGGTAAACGTTTGCTGATAAGTCATGTAATACCGCAGCAAGAGCGCAATCGCCTGCACCATTGGTGTTTTTAATGCTGTCTGGGCCACCCATAAATGGTGCTGTGTGGCTATAAGCACGAATAGGGTTTTGGCAATCGTCTTTACGCATTGCGCGCGAAAATTCATAGCGGTTAAAGTCAGCAATCGCACCTGGTAATAGTGGATATTCTGTTTCACGCTTGAATGAATCGTCTACATAACCTGCCATAAATAAGCCTTTTTCGCCGGCAGTGCAAATAACTAAGTCTGTCCAGTCTAGTGCTTTGTCGGCAGCCAGAAGTGGGTCTTCAAAGCCAGTAATAGCAAGCCCTTCTTCTTCGTTCATCGCAAGAATATCAACATGTTCTTTAACGAAATCAGCCCACCAGGTAGGGTCTTGTTCAATTAAGAACTTAGTTCCAAGGGTTAAAACCACAGGTACGCCTGCATCATTGGCATATTTTACTGCCTGCATGGTGGCTTCTGTCATGGTTTCATCACCTTGCGTACGCATTAGGTATGCGCTGATCACCAGTGCTGAAGAGTTCTCAATAAGTTCTTGATCGATAGATTCAGGGCGAAGATGATTCATAAGTCCAGCGCTGATCGCAAAGGTACGTTCACCTGTTTCGTCAATCAAGGTAAAGCAGCGACCAATTGGGCCGTCTACAGGCTGAAGATAATCAAGATCAACACGGCTAGAGGTATTACATAAAAAGCGGTATGCATAGCTACCAATTTTAATGTTTTCACTCATGACCCCTAATAACACTGAACGGTCGTCAGCTAGTGTTGAGTAGTTGTGCATGGTGTTACCTACTGTACCGCCGGCAAACTCATAGTCGATCATGTTGTCGAGTTTCAGTCTGTCGTATAACGCATTGGTAATATCGCTATCGATTACTTGCGACATGCCACGGCGCAATTGAAATTCATCTAGGAAAGCTTGATCAACTTTCGCTTCAATATCCACCACAATTTGGTCGATACCCGTAATATAACTACGTTGTAGTCGTTCGGTTGAGTTAAGTTGATTCGTCAGTGGATCTTTGGCTTCCACCGGAAAATAATGTTTATGCCTGCGGCGTCCAGGAAATTTCATTTGCTACCCGTGTTGTAAGCTAAATAAAAAAAGCGCGAGATTATAGCGCAATATGAGGCTGTTGAGCCATGAAAAAGCCACTAAATTTTGCGTTAATTTTTAAGTGTAGCAGTATTTATTGCCGACATTTTTCACTAACTAGGTATAATTACTCACAGTTTTACAAGATTTGTGTGATATATGAGCGAACAATTTAGCGACCAGTATTGGATGGAAAAAGCATTGAGCTTTGCCAATGAAGCGGCAGCGATTAATGAAATTCCGGTTGGTGCAGTGCTCGTAAAAGACAATCAACTAATAGCTTTTGGCTATAACCGCTCAATTACCGATAACGACCCATCCGCTCACGCAGAAATGATGGCAATCCGCGAAGCAGGCAAAGTACTTAATAATTATCGCCTAATAGATTGCACCTTGTATGTAACCCTCGAGCCGTGTTCGATGTGTGCAGGACTATTGGTTCATAGCCGTATCAAGCGACTCGTATACGGTGCTAAAGATGCCAAGACGGGCTCTGCGGGTTCTATTATGAATCTATTACAAGAACCAAGGCTTAATCATCAAGTTGAAGTAACTGGTGAAGTTATGAGTGAGCAGTGTGGGGCGGTGATATCTAAGTTTTTTAAGCGTCGTAGAGAAGAGAAGAAGGCGGCTAAGCTTGCAGCTCGCAACGCCTAGTTATACAACCGGCGTTGCAGGAACTTGAGCTTCCATTAACTGCATCGCAAATAAGCGGCGACGCCAAATAACTTTTTTGTGTGTATTACGCAGCATGATACGACGGCGTGTCGCTGTTGAGTAAATAACATTACGCTTGAACTTATGTGTCTTGCGTCTTCTTTTTAACATGTGTGCTCCTTAAGTGAGAGAAAAGCATGGCATGGTCCATTCCATTTCTACTAAAAGATAATGATCATTTGATGACAAGTAAACAGATTTCTAGTGCTTTAGGCTAGTTGTTTTCTAACGTCTGCTGCTCTTGGGAGTCTGGTTGTGTTGTGTCGTTTGGCTTTTCGCTCGTTTCTGTGGAAGTGTTAACCTCTTCAATGGTTTGCTCTTCTTCACTTGGGTCAGCAATTGCATCATTTTCATCAAGCCAAACCAACGCATCGTAATAACGACGAATATTGTCAACATACTGCACGGCAACATCGCCACGTGCATAACCATATTTGGTTTTACGATAATAACGCTTTTTAATTAAAAGCGGTAAGCGTTTTTTTACATCCGCCCACTTATCGGGGCTTGCCCCTTCTTGCTCGGTAATAATTCGCGCGTCATTGACGTGGCCCCAGCCAACATTATAAGAGGCTAAGGCAAACCAAGTTCTATCGGGTTGTGGAATACGTTCAGGGATCCACGAAATAACCTTCGCTAAATATTCGGCACCGCCTTTGATATTTTGCTCAGGCTCTAAACGGTTAGTAACGCCAACTTGTTTTGCTGTAGTTTGCGTAAGCATCATGATCCCGCGAACACCTGTCGGTGACTTGGCTTTAGGGTTCCACATTGACTCTTGATAGCTCAAGGCGGCCAGTAAGCGCCAATCAATATTCCCTGAATACTGCTCAAACCAAGGTTGATATTTGGGGAGTGTTTCTTTGATAGCTTCGATATAGGCTAGGGTATTAACATAATTAAACTGACGAACGTGGCCAAAATACTTTTCTTCTAATACATAAAGTTGGTTATTTTGTTTTACATCACCAAAAAAGGGCACCATCAAGGCATATAAAGAATCGTCACCATCTTTTCTTAGTAGCCAAGCGATAGGGTCGTTACGAGTCACTGAAAAGCCGATACTTAAATTAGGGTGGTAGCGGCGAAATAATGACAAGGTGTGAGAGTCAGCGAGAGTGTAATCAATTTCACCATCAATGACAGCTTGCAGAAGTTCTTCTTCATCCATATCTTCTGTTTCATGCCATGTTAAGTCTGGGTGAAGCTGTTTAAGTTGCTGTAATGCAAGTGAGTGACTACTTTTCGCAAGAACCGTTAGGTTCCCCGTTAAATCGGCAAATTCTCGAGGGCGAGTGCGGCCTTGCTTGTATACAAGCTTTTGGCTAATGGTGCGGTAAGTTGGCCCAAAACGATAATGTTCAGCCCGAATGGTATTGTAAGTAAGTCCAGAGGCAATAATGTCTAAATCACCACTTTCGAGGCGAGAGAACATATCTGTAAGATTAAAAAAAGGCACCATCTCGAGCTCTACGCCAACATAATCGGCAAACTCTTGTGCTAATTCGTACTCAAAACCCTGCACGCCTTGCGGTGCTTGATAGTAATTACTCGCGCCGGCTAAGGTGCCGACTCTTATCTTATTCTGTGCTTTGATATGAGCAAGTTGTGATGGTTGTTGTTGCATATCGCATGCACACAACATGAGCACAAGCGTAAATATAGCGAGTATTTTTTGCATAAATTAGAAATGCCCCTTAAACCATTACGTTACCGTTATAGCAAAACTTCACTGCCACGTCACTTCGCATATAGTTTTATATCTCTATTTAAAAATTAATAACTGTAACAGTGGCGGTAAAAGATAAGTCATACAGAACAACAGCCTGCGGGAAAATAAAGAGTACTAAGATAGTTAATTGTTGCAACCATAATCGCGGTTATGAAGATTATTTAAATAAAAGCGCAATTTTGAGTTAAATCTAGACGTTATTTGCACTATAATACGCGCCTAAAATATCGTTCAATCCCTAACCCCGGATGAAAATACCTATGTTGATCCTTCGTGGTGCACCAGCACTTTCCGATTTTAGAGTTCAGAAAATTTTAGCGCGTTGCCAACAGGCACAACTTCCAGTCACTAACGTTTATGCTGAGTTCATGCATTTTGCTGATCTTACTGCTGAGCTTTCAGCAGATGAGCAAACAAAGCTTGAAAAGCTGCTTACTTATGGTCCAACGATTGCGGAGCACAGCCCTGCAGGCACGTTAATTCTTGTAACGCCGCGTCCTGGCACTATCTCGCCTTGGGCATCAAAAGCAACCGACATCGCACACAACTGTGGCTTAAGCCAAGTTCACCGTGTTGAACGTGGTATTGCATACTACGTTGAAGGTAATCTATCAGCTGAGCAAACAGCTGAAGTAGCAGCGTTATTACACGACCGTATGACTGAAGCAACGCATGCGGATATGGCTGATGCAGCTAAATTATTCCGCCACGATGAACCGCGTCCAATGTCATCAGTTGACATTTTAGGTGGTGGCCGTGAAGCACTTGCTAAAGCCAATGTTGAGCAAGGTTTTGCGCTTGCAGATGACGAAATCGATTACTTGGTAGAAAATTTCCAAAAGTTAGGGCGTAACCCGAACGACATCGAATTATTTATGTTTGCACAAGCAAACTCTGAGCATTGTCGTCATAAAATCTTTAATGCTGATTGGACAATTGATGGCATCGAACAGCCAAAATCATTGTTCAAAATGATCAAAAACACTTACGAGCAACACCCTGAAAATGTGTTATCTGCATACAAAGATAACGCAGCGGTAATGAAGGGCTCAGTAGCGGGTCGTTTCTTCCCGAACAGTGAAGGCGAGTACGCATACCATCAAGAAAACATCGAAATCTTGATGAAAGTTGAAACTCATAACCACCCAACAGCGATTGCGCCATTCTCAGGTGCATCAACAGGTTCTGGTGGTGAGATTCGTGACGAAGGTGCTACAGGTCGTGGTTCTAAACCAAAAGCTGGTTTAGTGGGCTTCACTGTATCTAACCTTCGTATTCCAGGTTACGAGCAACCATGGGAAACCGACTTTGGTAAGCCTGGTCGTATCGTTAATGCACTAGATATCATGACTGAAGGTCCATTAGGTGGCGCGGCATTCAATAACGAATTTGGTCGCCCTAACTTACTTGGTTACTTCCGTACCTACGAAGAAAAAGTATCAAGCCACAACGGTGAAGAAGTACGTGGTTACCACAAGCCAATCATGCTTGCAGGTGGTTTAGGTAACATTCGTTCTGAACATGTTCAAAAAGGTGAAATCCCAGTTGGTGCAAAACTTATCGCACTAGGTGGTCCGGCAATGAACATCGGCCTTGGTGGTGGTGCTGCGTCTAGTATGACATCAGGTCAATCGAACGAAGATTTAGACTTTGCGTCGGTACAACGTGAAAACCCAGAAATGGAACGTCGTTGTCAGGAAGTTATCGACAAATGTTGGCAGTTAGGTGATGCAAACCCAATCGCTTTCATTCACGATGTGGGTGCAGGTGGTCTTTCAAACGCATTCCCTGAGCTTGTAGACGACGGTGGTCGTGGTGGTAAATTCCAACTTCGTGATATTCCAAACGATGAGCCGGGTATGGCACCACACGAAATTTGGTGTAACGAATCTCAAGAGCGTTACGTATTAGCAGTTGCAGCTGAAGACTTCGCGCGCTTTGAAGCAATCTGTAAACGTGAACGTGCACAATACGCGGTTATCGGTGAAGCAACAGAAGAGCGCCACTTAACGGTTGAAGATAGCCACTTTGGTAACAACCCTGTTGATCTACCGCTTGATGTTTTACTTGGTAAAGCACCAAAAATGCACCGCGAAGTTGAGTCTAAAAAAGCACAATCACAACCATTAGACGTTGCAAACATTGATGCTGCAGATGCTGCACAACGTTTATTACGCTTACCAACGATTGCTGAAAAAACATTCTTAATCACCATTGGTGACCGCACGGTAACGGGTTTAGTTGCTCGTGACCAAATGGTAGGTCCTTGGCAGGTGCCAGTAGCAAACTGTGCGGTAACAGCCGCTGCGTTTGATACTTACCACGGTGAAGCAATGTCACTAGGTGAACGTACACCAGCTGCACTGTTAAACTATGGAGCTTCTGCTCGTTTAGCTGTGGCTGAGTCATTAACGAACATCGCGTGTGCTAACATCGGTGGCCTTGAAAATATCAAGCTATCTGCAAACTGGATGGCCGCAGCTGGTCACCCTGGCGAAGATGCAGGTCTTTACGAAGCTGTTAAAGCGGTAGGTGAAGAGCTTTGTCCGGCACTTGGTTTAACAATCCCTGTGGGTAAAGACTCAATGTCGATGAAAACTCAATGGGATGAAAACGGTGAGCAAAAATCGGTTACTGCGCCATTATCACTAATCATCACTGCCTTTGGTCGTGTTGAAGATGTGCGTAAAACAGTAACGCCACAGCTACGCACTGATAAAGGTGAGTCATCACTATTATTAGTTGATTTAGGTGCGGGTCAAAACCGTATGGGTGCATCAAGCCTTGCACAGGTTTATAAGCAATTAGGTGATGTAACACCTGATGTTGATAGCCCTGAGTTATTAAAAGGTTTCTATGAAGCAATGCAAGCGCTTGTTGCTGATAACAAGTTACTTGCCTACCATGACCGTTCAGACGGTGGTTTATTCACAACTATCGCTGAAATGGCATTTGCTGGTCACACGGGTGTTACTGTTGACCTTGCAGGCCTTACAGGTTCAGACATCGAAGCACTTTATAATGAAGAGCTAGGTGCGGTTATCCAAGTGGCTAATGCTGATTTAGATGCAGTGAAAGCCGTTCTTGCTGATCACGGCTTAGCAGCTATCAGCCATGAAATTGGTGCATTAAACGCTGATGACCGTGTGGTATTCACTCGTGGTGATGATGTGGTACTTAACCACACGCGTACTGAGCTTCGCACTATTTGGGCAGAAACAACTTACCAAATGCAAGCACGTCGCGATAACCCAGAGTGTGCTAAGCAAGAATTTGACGCTAAGTTTGACGCAAAAGACCCAGGTCTAAACGTAAAACTAAGCTTTGACTTAAACGAAGACGTTGCTGCGCCTTACATTGCAACTGGTGCGAAGCCGAAAATGGCGATTCTACGTGAGCAAGGTGTTAACTCTCATTTAGAAATGGCTGCGGCATTTAACCGCGCTGGCTTTGCAGCGGTTGACGTACACATGAGCGACATCCTTGAAGGTCGTTTAACACTTGAGCAATTTAAAGGCTTAGTGGCATGTGGTGGTTTCTCTTACGGTGACGTATTAGGCGCAGGTGAAGGCTGGGCTAAGTCAATCTTATTTAATGAGATGGCGCGTGAGCAGTTCCAAAGCTTCTTCCACCGCGAAGATACATTCAGCCTAGGTGTGTGTAATGGCTGTCAAATGCTTTCAACATTGAAAGAGTTGATCCCAGGCACTGAGCACTGGCCACGTTTTGTAACCAACAAGTCAGAGCGCTTTGAAGCTCGCTTTAGCCTTGTAGAGGTGCAAGAAAACCCATCAGTATTCTTTAACGGTATGGCTGGTTCTCGTATGCCTATCGCTGTTTCTCATGGTGAAGGTCATGCTGAATTCGCTAACAGCGATGCAGTTAAAGCTGCGCTTGAGTCAGGCACTGTGGCAGTGAAGTTTGTTGATAACTACGGTAACCCAACAACGCAATACCCAGCTAACCCGAACGGCTCGCCTGAAGGTATCACAGGTATTACCTCTACTGATGGTCGTGCCACGGTTATGATGCCGCACCCAGAGCGTGTATTCCGTACTGTTGCTAACTCATGGCACCCAGATGAGTGGCGTGAAGATAGCCCATGGATGCGTATGTTCCGCAACGCACGTAAAAACGTTGGCTAGAACTTAGCTATACAAGCTAGGTTCATACAAACCGTTTAAACTAAAAAGGCTGCACTATTAAGTGCAGCCTTTTTGTTTATAATGGTGCTAGTAAGTGTAAGTTCAAAGGCAAGGAGAGTTTTTTGAGTTTTAAGCGGGTAAGCGTAGGGTTGCTAGGTATCGTGCTAAGCATGCTGCTGTTGGCGTATCTGTTCAGGCTACCACTGACATCGTGGTACTTAACGCCTATGCTTAGTAAAAATGGCGCTGAGCTTCACTGCATTGATTGGTCATTGACCAGCCAGCTTGATTTAAATATCGAGAAATTATGCTTAACTTATCAAGGGCAGCAAATAGAGTTAGCTGGCATCCTTGCTAACAAGCAACAGGTTAGGGTTTCTCGCGCTAATCTCATCGTTAGCGACCTTGCAAATAAACAACAACCAGAATCAGCACAGACTGAATTTAAAAAGCTCGCTTTAGTATTACCAGAGCAAAGACCGCTAATAAGCATTGAGCAGCTTGATGTAGTCTCACCGTTTACCGATAGCCCTGTTAGGTTGGCAATACAAGAAAAACGCCTAAATCATTTTACGATTTCGCGGGATCTCAATGCAGACGTTGTAATATCTAATTATGAAATAAAAGCCGATCTCACCCTTGATGAGCAAGTAGCTAGGCGGTTCATAACATTGCCAGCAAGCAGCCATTTTAGCACTCAATCGCAGGTTAAGTTTGATGGTATTACGATTGCAATTGAAAGCACCGTCAATGCAAGTTATCAGCATGCTCTAGCGCAATGCGACCTAGGTTTTACCACTGAAGGGCAACTGAGTGCGAAGTATCAATTAAACCAACAGCATTTATATGCGGATTTATCAGCTTTACAAAATCAGCTTAGCGCAAACCGAGATTGCTTGAACACCATAGCAGATCAACAGCATCAATCATTTATTGAAGCGCAGTTACCGCTTACTTGGCAGTTACACATTGAAAAACCAGTCAGTGTAGAAGGTGAGCTGCTATCAATCCGAACTATAAAGCTGCAAGCTACAGAAGAGCAAAGTGAAGTGACAGTCAGTAATACGACCTTTTCTTTACTGGATCCGCTCACATCACTGAATAGCCAAGTTAGTATTGATTTTAACAGTAAAGATATTGATGAGCTTAAGCTCAATGCGCATTTGCATGAAAGTGACGTTAGCGCTGATTTTCAACTGTCACTTGATTCACTCCCTGCATTTTTAGATTTTCAGGCTGACGGTGTTCTGGTTGAGGGTATTGGGGCTAAAGGAAAGCTAAAAATTGATGAGTTATTTTCTAGCCCGATAGCTGCTAGATTGAACGCAAATGTCAGTGTTAAAAACGCGCTTATATCGGGTGCTCAGATAGCCGACTTTACCAGCACGATTGAGGCAGAGCATAATGCCGAGCAACACTTAATTGTTAAAGCCAACAGTAAGGTTAAATCATTAAATTATAATGATATTCACGCAGCAAAAATCAGTAATGAGCTAACCCTTAGTACAGATCTCAGTGTGGGGGAATTATTTGCTGATATTGATGCCAAAACCACGGCTGCTAAATTATCAACACCTGAACTTACTTTAAATAAGTTGTCTGTCGTTACAAATGCCCTCCAAAGCCGCGCCTTGCAGGCAACGCATCATGTGTTTGCAGATGGCTTTGAAGCGCTTGTTAGCCATCATATGTCTAAGGTTGCGCACCCATTTGAATTGGTGATACCTGAGCAGGCAGTATCTAAGCTTAATCCGATAATTGCTCAGTTTGAGCCCCTTGCAACCATCACTGATGGGGTGGTTTCAGGGATTATTAAAGGTGATGTAAATCTTCAGCAAGCAGAAGGTAGTGTTCACATTAATAAACTCAGTGCGCTTTATAATGACTACCTAGCAAATGATTTTGCCGTGGATTTAGATGGGACGTTTAATTCAGGGCAGCTTAATATTGCAGCGACTAAATTTACACTCAATGAACTGCGCGCAGGTGCTGTGGTCAAAAATATACAAGGTCAGTTGCAGGTAACGGCTAATCAGCCTTGCGCAGCTAATCTAACTGGTCAGGTTATGGGTGGCAAATTTGTGGTGAATAAGTACTGCCCACTGAGTGACAACCAAACCGCGACCGTTAAGTTTGAAAATATTGATGCCAGCAAATTAGTCACCCTTGATGCTGAGTCTGGAATTAGTTTAAGCGGGCGCTTAGCGGGCACCTTACCTGTTGTTATAAGCAAACAGGGAATAGAGGTAAAGCAAGGGCAGCTAGTTAATCAAGGTGATGGTAAATTACTGATCACTAATAATGCGGGTTTTGAAGCTGTAAAAGCGCAGCAACAGGAGCTGAGTACAACGCTGAGTTTACTCGAGAATTTAGATATTAAAAAACTACGCAGCAGTGTTAACCTCAAACCAGATGGTTGGTTACATTTAGGTGTTAATTTAGAAGGTTATAATGAAGCGCAGCAGCAAGCAGTGAACTTTAATTATAACCACGAAGAGAATGTATTTACTTTACTTAGAGCGCTGCGTTTAAGTGATGAAATTACTCAAAAAGTTGAGAAAGAGTATGCAAAAAAAGGAAGCAATGATGGCTAAGTGGTTAGTAATGCTGACGGCTGTAGGCATGCTGAGTGCCTGTACTCACCGTGTTGAGGTGGCAGCAAAAGAGCCGATTACAATCAACTTAAATGTAAAAGTTGACCATGAGATCCGCGTAAAAGTGGATAAAGAACTTGATACCTTATTCAGTGATGACAGCGAATTATTCTAAGGAGCACACATGCGTAAATTACAACTTAAAAAACTAAATGTGATCACCTTGATCAGTGCTGTTTGTTTCTCTTTTTCTGCGTGGGCTATCAGCCTTGATGACGCAAAGAGCCAAGGATTAGTGGGTGAAGACAGCTCAGGCTATTTAGGTTTAGTGGTTAATAATAGTGAAGCAAAAGTAGTCGTTGATGAAATTAATGCAAAGCGCAAAGAGCAGTACTTAAAACTAGCGAAAAAGAATAACCTTTCGTTAGCGCAGGTAGAAGCACTCGCTGCTGCTAAAACTATCGAAAAAACGAAGCCGGGTCACTACATTGAAGTGAACGGTGAGTGGGTAAAAAAATAACTCACTAGGTTAAATTAGAAAAAGCCAGCATTGCTGGCTTGTTATCTTTATAACGCCGGCAGGCGTTAGCGTTTATCGATGCAGCTTTGTAATAGCTGCTGCCAAAAGTCGATGCCTTTACGTCTTGCAAGTTTAATGTTGTGCTCTGGGATAGACTCAGGTTCATTGTAGTTATCTAACGCTTCGCTCATACTGGCTTCACGGATCAAATGTAGTGTTGGATAAGGTGCGCGGTTAGTATAGTTTGCAGCATCACTGTCATCGCTATCGGCAAACACATAGTCAGGATGAAAGTTAGCTATTTGATACTTACCCTCATAACCTTGCGCAGCTAAAAGCGCATTAGCTAAATCGACTAAATCTAAGAACTCTTCAAAATCCTTAAAGCCTTGCTCAAACATCAACAGGGTTGTTTCACGCTGTGCTTGTTGGTCTAACTCGCTACACTGCTCAAGCATATCCATTACCGCATCATCAAGTGTAATAGACTGGCTGATTTGATAATGAATGCAATTGCTTTCAACTTCTTTGCGGGCAAACGGGCAGAAATTGTATTTCACGATTACACTTGATACCCATTCGCGCATTTGTTTTTCTGGGCGATTCATCACTTGCTTTGAAGTCACGTTATTTCTCTATTCTATGTCTCTATTTTACTTTTCTAAGTAAAGATCAATTAAATTAACCGTTTTACTGATAGCACCTTGATTATTAGCCACGCATTTTGCAGCTTGTTGACCAAGCTTTATGGTCTGATCTGCATCATTACTCAAAGCGATAAGCGTATCAGCAAGTTGGTTTTCATCAGTGACAATTTTAGCTCCTTGAGCACTAATCAGCTCAGGGTATATATGGTCAAAGTTATAGGTATGAGGGCCTGCTAATACGCCAACCGAAAACGCTGCTGACTCTAACGGATTATGGCCGCCTCGCTCTATTAAACTACCGCCAATATAGCTGATGTTTGCCACTCCATATAAGCATTGTAGCTCGCCTAACGTATCAGCTAGCACAACTTGCTGGTTGTTATAGTTATCTGCACTGCGACGGCTAAAGCTCATATCTGAGTTTTTTAATATCTCCGCAACTTTATCAAATTGCTCGGGGTGACGCGGAGCAATAATCAAAAGAGCGTTGGGCAAGGCTTTTAACAGCTTTTTATGAGCACTTAAAATAAGCTCATGTTCAACAGGGTGAGTGGAGCCTGCAACCCAGATAAAGCGCTCGTTGTTATACTGATTTTTAAGTGCTGCGACTTTATTTAATTGCTCATCTGTCGGCGTGATATCAAATTTAATTGAGCCAAACACGCGAGCCTTTTCAGGTTTTAAACCTAGTTCAATAAAACGTTTGGCATCATCTTGATTATGACTTGCAAGGTCGCTAATTGATTGCATGATCAGCTTAGTTAATGGCATCACCTTTTGATAGCCTTGCTGTGATTTAGCTGAAAGCCGGGCATTTAAAACAAGTACTTTTGTGCCGTAGTTGTTGCTTTGAGCCATAAGGTTAGGCCACAGCTCTGTTTCTAAAATACACAGTACCTTTGGCTTGATACGCTTTAAAAAACGCTGTGTAGCGAAGAAAAAATCAATCGGTAAATAACAGCAGCTAACAGTATCGTTAAAGTTGTTTTTTATTTGCTCGCGGCCAGTTGGGGTATTGCAGGTTACTAAAATCGTAAGCGCAGGGTGTTCGGATTGAACTGCCTTAATAAGCGGGGTTGCCGCTAGCACTTCTCCTACAGAGGCACAATGAAAAACAATATCGTGGCGCGATAAATCTGCATAGCCAAAGCGTTCAGCAAAATGCATTCGGTAGCCTTGGTTTTTCTTACCTCGCAAAACATATAAGTAAAAAACAATTAGCGGACTCAAAATGTATAGGAGTAAAGAATATATAATACGCGCCATTGGTTAGCCTATATGAATAAAACCCTATGATAGCGTGGAACATACGCTATCTAAATATAAAATGTTAAAAAGGGTTATCTATGAGAGTTTTAAGTGTTTAGTTTCAGGTAATTTGGTAGTATTTCGATTACTTATTAAATAAACGAAGCAGTTATGAAATTTAAAATGATAAAAGCCTCGGTAGTAGGTGCTCTCTTAAGTTGCGCTATGCCTTTATATGCAACACCCACCGCTTATTTACCTGTTGGCATGGACGCACAGCTTGATCATCAATTAGATACTTTGTTTGCACTAACAATTGGCACTCCTATGGCTAAACCATATCGTTTAGCAGAAGTCGAGAAAGCACTTCTTGTACTTGAAAAGGAAGAGCCTGGGTTAGCTGCTGCTATTCGTTCAAAAATAAAGCCATATCAAAGTGATGATGCAGTGACTCGTGTCGGTGTAAAACTACAAGTAGATACGGATAATGCAAAGAAAATAGCGAATCAAAGAGGCCTAAGCTCGGATGAATGGGGGCAAGGTTTTTTTGAAGGTATTTGGCGTGCTAATGATTACACCTTGGTACAAGTGGGTGTAGATTACCGAGCTAAAGCTAATAAATTTGTAAATTATAATTCGTTTATAAGTTTTGCTGGCGAAGATTTACAGTTAAATCTTGGTTATAAAGAACACTGGTTCTCGCCGTTTAAACATTCTGCGCAGATTATTTCTACCAATGCTAAAACAGCACCTTCGATTTCATTGGGTATGGTAAAACCAGCCCACAATTGGTGGAATTTTGATTTTGAGCTTTATTATTCTGAGCTTGAGCATGTCGATAATGGTATTCTTTATCAAAATGAGCTCCATAGCGGCACACCAAAGCTCGCTGGGACGCATTTTAGTATTGAGCCGATTGATGGTTGGAAGCTGGGCCTTAATCGTATGATGCAGTTTGGTGGGGGCCCCCGCAAAGTCGATGTTGGTGATGTGGTCGATGCATTTTTTGATCCAGCGGGTAATGACAACTCAGGGCTCACTGGTAGTAAAGATAATGAGTTAGGTGACCAATACGTAACAATTACCAGCACGGTGAATTTTAATTGGGGAATGCCAGTTGAACTTTACTTTGAATATGGTGGTGAAGACACAAAAGACCACAAAAACTACCAATTTGGTAATACTGTTAGCAATTTTGGCTTCTTCTTGCCAAAACTGAGTAATACAATGTCGCTTAGGTATGAATATACCAACATGCACAGCCTGTGGTACGTCAATGAGATTTATCCAGTATATGGTAATACAGTGGGTGGTTTTGTAACGGGTCATTATGCGGCTGATCAACGTTTTACTGAGTTACATGCCAATGGTGTTGCGAGGGTTTATGCAGATGCGCCACCGACGCAAGTGCACAGCATGGAGTTAACTTATAGTGAAAACTACCGTTCACTTTGGCGCAGTAAGCTCACACTGATAGAAAACGAAAGTAATTACCTAAATGAGTGGGGTCAAACGACCGGAGACTATGAGCGTGCCGTTGAACTGCAATTAAGCAATACACGCCAATTAAACGAGCATACATTAGAGACAACTCTTACCTATGGCGAAGATGTATTTGGCGATAACTATACGTGGTTATCTGTTGCCTATTTTTGGTAAGTAAGCCGTTAATACTTTTTAAGGAATTTATATGTCTAATCTTGATTCTGTAGCGGCAAGCTACCTCGAAAGTTTAAATCGCCATCAAATGTTGTTTGAAACGATGGAGACCTACCACCCAGAAGTGATGCAATTACTTGAAGCATGTCACAGTGCTTTACAAGCGGGTGGCAAAGTCATTTGGTTTGGTAACGGCGGAAGTGCGGCAGATGCACAGCACTTAGCTGCTGAGTTTGTGGTGCGTTATAAATTAGAGCGCGGTCCACTTGCTTCAATCGCACTGACTACTGATACCTCAATTTTAACAGCGCACAGCAATGACTATCACTTTGATACTGTATTTGAGCGCCAAGTTCAGGCCCTGTGTAAGCCCGATGATTTGGTTATTGGCTTAACCACCTCGGGTACTAGCCCTAATATTAATTTAGCGCTTGCTGCTGCTAATGAAATCGGCGCTTTTACCGTAGCATTAACAGGCCGAGATGGTGGCAAAGTAAAAGACATCGCTAAGTTACCTATTATTATTAAAAATGATGAAACCGCACGTATTCAAGAAGCCCACATGTTCATCGGGCATTGGCTATGTGAAGCCATCGATATGGTTGTAGCGGAGCAAAAGTAATGGATTTAGCGTTACTAAAAAACCTTTCAAAGGCACGTATTTTAGTTGTTGGTGATGTCATGCTAGATAGATACTGGCATGGCGACTCTGGGCGAATTTCACCTGAAGCACCGGTCCCGGTTGTGAAAGTGAGTAAGTTTGAAGACAAAGCCGGTGGTGCAGCAAACGTCGCAAAAAATATTGCTCGATTAGACGGTAAAGTTGGCTTATTAGGTTTAGTCGGTGAAGATGAAAGCGGGCAAATTCTTGAAACCATTTTAAGTTCAGAAAAAATTGATTCGCAACTTGTAAGTGTGTGTGACTTACCGACAATTTCTAAAATGCGTGTTATTAGTCGTCATCAGCAAGTTGTTCGTTTAGACCTTGAAGAAACCTTCACTGACCAGCACAGTCAACTATTACTTAATCGCCTAGAGCTAGTATTGGATGATTATGACTTTGTGTTGTTCTCTGATTACAACAAAGGCTCACTGAGCTTAATTCAACAAATGGTTCAGGTTGCAAAGAAAGCAGGCAAAACGGTGCTTATTGACCCTAAATCATCAGACTTAAGCTTATACCGTGGTGCTGATTACATTACCCCTAATCTGAATGAGTTTAAGCTTGCTGGTGGTTTGACGGACTCTGAGCAAAACTTGACTGACAGTGCTCGTAAATTAATTAGTGAAGCGGGCATAGCTGCGATGCTATTAACGCGCTCAGAGCATGGCATGTCGTTAATTAGTCAGACAGAAAAACATGATTTTGCAGCCCAACAGCTTGAAGTTAGCGATGTAACCGGTGCCGGCGATACTGTAATTGCGACATTAGCAGTGATGCTAGGCGCTGGTATGGCAGCAAAAGATGCGGTTGAAATTGCCAACCTTGCAGCAGGTATAGCTGTAAGCAAGCTTGGAGCTGCCACTGTTTCGCCTGAAGAACTCAGCCGTAAGCTTGGTCAATATTTACAGCAAACTGGCGAGCATTATCAAACACCGTTTGAAGATGTACTTCAGCATATTGAGTTTGCCAAACAAAATGGTGAAAAAATTGTTTTCACTAATGGCTGTTTTGATATTCTTCATGCAGGTCACGTGCGCTACCTTGCACAGGCAAAAGCTCGTGGTGACAGGCTTGTTGTTGGCTTAAATAATGACGAGTCTATCACTCGCTTAAAAGGCCCACAAAGACCAATTAATCCGCTCGATGAACGTGCCATGGTTTTAAGTGCGCTGGCGTCTGTTGACTGGGTTATTCCATTTGGTAGCGTTGAAGAAAATGACACGCCAGCTAAGCTCATTGAGCAAATTAGCCCCGATGTACTAGTAAAAGGTGGCGATTACACTGTTGACCAAATTGCCGGAGCTGATCATGTATTACGCCATGGCGGTAAAGTCGAAGTGCTTGAGTTTCTTAATGGTTGCTCAACATCTAACGTAATTAGCAAGATTAAGTCTTAAGCAAAGCTTGGTAGTCGCATATTAGTGACTGCCAATCACTTTGTCGCCAATGCATCTGTTCGTTACGGCCTTGCTCTTTTGCAAATGAACGAGCAAGGCGTTTAATATTCTCTGTTTGCCAGCTAGGGTGCGGCTTTTTGATTTCGCCGCGGTCAAAGTCGATGATAAACACCTTGCCTGTATCATCGAACAAGATGTTATTGATGTTTAAATCTGCGTGGTATACCCCGTGATTGTGAAAATCGCTGAGGGTGGCTGCAATCGCTTTGAGTTCAGACTGGCTTAGTGGGCGCGTGATTAAAATATCTAATACACTTTTTGCGCCTGTCACTGCCTCGGTGATGATATCGCCCCGATAGATAAAGCCGCTGGTTTTAATTTTGGCCCCAATCGGTGTGGGCACATTCAGGCCAAGCTCACGCAAACGCATCATTAGTGTAAATTCTTTATAAACTCGGGTTTGTTTTAAGCCAAAGTATAGGTACTGATCGCTGAGTAACTTACCAACGAGTCCTCCTCGCCAATAGTGGCGCAGAACACCTGTGAGCTGTTGATGTTTAAAAAACCACGCTGTTGCTCGGCCTTTTTTTGCGCCAACTATTTTTTCTTGTTGTTGCCAGTAGCTGGCATCAAACCACTGTTGCGTGAGCTCATCTTTGTAGTCAGGGTGACACAAAAGGGTGGTGTTTTGTAGATGCTGAGTTTCGAACATAACAACTTCAAGATTAAATAGAATTAGTGCTATCTTACCGTATTTTTAGCTTTTCGCATAAGTGCTTGCATTAGCATCAAGTTAATTTAAGATCGCATATTATTTGCTGTAGCTAAGGGCGCACGTGACTCAATCAACCTCCTATTCAGATATTTGTATTTTAAGGCTTTCGGCTATTGGTGATGTATGTCACGCCGTATCCGCAGTGCAAGCAATTCAAAAGGCACATCCGAAGGCAAAAATTACCTGGGTGATAGGTAAAGTTGAGGCTATGTTGTTGGCTGATTTACCTGGCGTTGAATTTGTTGTATTTGATAAAAAACAGGGTAAACAGGCCTATCAGCAACTAAAAGATACTTTCAAAGGTCGTAAATTTGATGTGCTCTTACACATGCAAGTAGCACTAAGAGCAAATTTAGCAGCTCGTTGTATTCCGGCAAAAGTCAAAGTAGGGTTTGATTGGGCTCGTTCAAAAGAGTTACATAGTTTATTCATTAATAAGCGTATTGCCCCGCAATCTGAGGCACATGTCCTTGAGGGCTTTAAGGGCTTTGCTCAAGCGATTGGTGTACCTGACTATGCGCCTCACTGGCAAATGCCAATCACAGATGAACATCAACAAGCTGCTGATGCCTTATTGGGTGAAGAACGTATAGCTGGGCGTATTTTTGTTATCTCACCTGCGGCAAGTAAAAAAGAGCGTAATTGGTTGCCCGAGCGTTATGCGGCACTTGCAGAGCACGCGTATCAGCAAGGTTTTTCGGTGGTTATCACAGGAGGACCAACACCTTTAGAAATAGAGTTGTCTGAACAAATAATTTCGCAAACGAATGCGCCTGTGCTTAACTTAGTAGGTAAAACTAAGCTTAAAGAGTTGTTGTGTGTGTTGAAGCGCGCTTCTTTAGTTTTAGCTCCTGATACGGGGCCTGCACACATGGCTGTAACTGTTGGTACACCTGTAATAGGTTTGTATGCCCATTCAAACCCGAAACGTACAGGTCCATACTTGTATCTAGATTACGTGGTTGAGGTGTACCACCAAAACTTACGTGAACAAACAGGCAAAACAGCTCAAGAGCTACCTTGGGGAACACGCGTTAAAGGAGCTGATTTAATGACGCAAATAAGCATTGATGAGGTTATAGCTATGTTTAACCGTGTTGTAGATAAAGAGCAATTGTCATGAGTAAAGTACTGTTTTTAGACCGCGATGGTGTGGTTAATGCTGATCACGGTTATGTATATAAACCGGATGAGTTTGAGTTTTTACCTGGTGTGTTTGATGCGTGCAAAAAGTTTATTGATGCAGGTTATGAAATTGTCATTGTGACTAATCAGTCAGGTATTGGGCGTGGCTACTATTCAGAACAAGACTTTTTAAACCTTACAGACTGGATGAAAGCTGAGTTTATGCGTCATGACGTGCCAATTCTTGATGTGTACTTTTGCCCGCATCATCCGACTAAAGCAGAGCCTGCCTATTTACAGGATTGTCATTGTCGTAAGCCTGCTCCTGGCATGCTGTTACAAGCCATTGAAGAGCATAGTATTACTCCCTCACAAAGTATTATGGTAGGCGATAAGCTGGGCGACTTAATTGCAGCAGAAAGAGCGAAAATCGCGACCCGTGTGCTGGTTCGTTCAGGGCAAAGTTATGCTGAATCAACAGAACAACATGCTGATTACGTATGTGAGTCTTTAGCTGATTTACCTGCTTTAATTTTACAGTCTTAGCAGGTAAGACCAGTTTTATTTCCTTAGCCTCAAGGTTTGCGACGAACTGCAAACAGTGCAATTGTTCGTCTAAGCTTTTACAATAGGCGCAAATTTTACAGTCATGCTAATCATTTCTGGTTAGATACAAGAATATTTGGAGATTACAGATGAGAGCATCTGCGTTTTTTAATCAGCTGCAACAGCAAATCGACGAAGTAAAAGCTGAAGGTTTATACAAAAGTGAACGTGTTATTACATCGCAGCAGCAAGCTCAAATTGAAGTTGCCTCAGGTGATAAGGTAATCAATTTTTGTGCGAACAACTATTTAGGTTTAGCCAATAGCCCTGAGCTGATCAAAGCCGCGCAACAAGGTTTAGATGATCATGGTTTTGGTGTTGCTTCTGTGCGTTTTATTTGTGGTACTCAAGATATTCATAAAACATTAGAGCAAAAGATTTCTGAGTTTTTAGAAACCGAAGATACGATTCTTTACTCATCTTGTTTTGATGCAAACGCTGGTTTATTCGAAACAATTCTCGGCCCAGATGATGCAATTATCTCTGATGCGCTAAACCACGCCTCAATTATTGATGGTGTTCGCCTTTGTAAAGCAAAACGCTTCCGTTACGCTAATAACGACATGAGCGACCTTGAAAAGCAACTTATTGCTGCTGATGAAGCGGGTGCTAAAACAAAACTAATCGCAACTGACGGCGTTTTCTCAATGGACGGTGTGATTTGTAATCTTAAAGCGGTTTGTGACCTTGCTGACAAATACGATGCCTTAGTTATGGTTGATGACTCTCACGCTGTTGGTTTTGTCGGTGAAAATGGTAAAGGTACGCCGGAGTACTGTGGTGTTCTTGACCGTGTTGATATCATCACAGGTACACTTGGTAAAGCACTTGGTGGCGCATCAGGCGGTTACACATCTGGTAAAAAAGAAATTGTAGAGTGGTTACGTCAGCGTTCTCGTCCTTATCTTTTCTCAAACTCACTTGCGCCATCAATTGTTACTGCATCGATTAAAGTACTTGAAATGCTGAGCAATGGCGGTGAGTTACGCGCAAAACTTTGGGATAACGCAAAATATTTCCGTGAACAAATGGAAGCGGCAGGATTTACCTGTGCAGGTAAAGACCATGCAATTATCCCAGTTATGTTAGGCGATGCAAAAGTCGCTTCTATGATGGCAGACAAATTACTTGCCGAAGGTATTTATGTAACAGGTTTCTCATTCCCTGTTGTACCTAAAGGCCAAGCACGTATCCGTACGCAGATCTCTGCGGCGCATACAAAAGAGCAATTAGATACCGCTATTGCTGCCTTTACCCGTATTGGTAAAGAAATGGGTGTTATCTAATTTTATTTCCTAAACCGAAGCTTTTGCTTCGGTTTTGTTTAATTGAGTGTAAATCATGAAAGCATTATCTAAATTAAAAGCAGAACCAGGGATCTGGATGACTGATGCGCCAAAGCCTGAAGTTGGCCATAACGATCTGCTTATTAAAATCCGCAAAACAGCAATTTGTGGAACAGATGTCCATATTTATAAATGGGATGAGTGGGCACAAAATACAATTCCAACTCCTATGGTTGTTGGCCACGAGTATGTTGGTGAAGTAATTGATATGGGTCAGGAAGTACGTGGTTTCCAAGTAGGTGACCGTGTCTCTGGCGAAGGCCATATTACTTGTGGTCATTGCCGCAACTGCCGTGCTGGTCGTGTGCATTTATGTCGCAATACAACTGGTGTTGGTGTTAATCGTGAAGGCGCATTTGCAGAATACCTTGTGATCCCTGCTTTTAATGCATTTAAAATTCCAGATAATATCTCAGATGAATTAGCCTCAATTTTTGACCCATTTGGTAATGCAGTTCACACCGCATTGTCGTTTGATTTAGTGGGTGAAGATGTATTAATTACAGGTGCAGGCCCAATTGGTATCATGGCAGCTGCGGTTGCTAAACATGTTGGTGCGCGTCATGTAGTTATCACAGACGTAAACGAATACCGCCTAGATTTAGCACGTAAAATGGGTGCGACTCGTGCAGTAAATGTAGCAAATGAAAAGCTTGAAGATGTAATGAAAGAGCTTGGCATGACAGAAGGCTTTGATATTGGTCTTGAAATGTCAGGCGTACCCGTTGCATTTAATAGCATGCTAAATAACATGAACCACGGCGGAAAAATCGCTATGCTAGGTATTCCACCTTCAGATATGGCGGTTGATTGGAACCAAGTTATTTTTAAAGGCCTTATCATTAAAGGTATTTATGGTCGCGAAATGTTTGAAACTTGGTATAAGATGGCGAGTCTAATTCAGTCTGGTCTTGATCTTAACCCAATTATCACGCATCAATTTTCGGTAGATGACTTCCAAAAAGGCTTTGATACAATGATTTCAGGCCAGTCTGGTAAAGTTATCCTGAATTGGGATTAAATGAAGGTCTAAAAGCCTCAAAATTAAGGCGGCTTTAGGCCGCCTTTTTAGTTTAGAGAGTATTATGTCGTATAAACATATTTCAGTTAGCGAAACCTTTTCGCTGTTAGACAAAGACGATGTCGTGATTGCCGATATTCGCGATCCGAATTCATTTCAAAGCGGACATATTCCAGGCGCTGAGCATTTATCGAATGCAAATATCAGCGAGTTTATGATGAACAAAGAGTTTGATCAGCCAATCATCATCGTTTGTTATCATGGCGTAAGTTCTCAAGGTGCTGCGAGCTATTTAGTTGAACAAGGCTTTGAAGATGTTTACAGCATGGATGGTGGCTTTACTGCGTGGCAAACGCAACTTCCGGAGCATATAGAACGATGATTGAACTGGGCAGCATTAATAATCCGCGCGCCGCACAAGGCTTTATTGACTACATTAAAAGTAAAGGATTACAAGGTGAGCTGCGCTCGCAAGATGGACAAACTGTGATTATTTGTGTTGCTCCAGAGCATTTTCATCAAGCTCAACCTTTATGGCAAGAGTTTGCTGAAAATCCCAACGATGAAAAGTACTTACAAGCTTCATGGCAGGTAGGAAGTACACAATCGCCGTTATCATATCAAGGCCAATCACTTGATTTAAAAGCGCGATTTAAGGCTTTAAGTTGGCTTAATCGTACCGTAACCTTAGTATCTATAGTCATCTTTGTTGCTTTTCTGATGGGCGGCTTTGAAACTATTTATGGCATGCTCCAATTTAACCCTGCCAAGCCACTTACTTGGCTTACTCCTGCCATTGTGCATTTTAGCTCTATCCATCTTATTTTTAATTTGATCTGGTGGATGACGCTGGGTAACGATATTGAAAAGCGCAGCGGTAAATTAACCTTAGTAGGGTTATTTTTAGTTACGGCGTTTATTAGTAATTGGGCGCAGTTTTTACTTGTCGGGCCTAACTTTGGTGGCTTAAGCGGCGTTGTGTATGGTTTGCTTGGGTTTTGCTGGATTTATAGTGCAATGCGCCCTAACGAACCACCTTTAGTCAGCAATAGTATTGTTGGTTTTATGTTGGTTTGGCTTATTCTAGGCTTTGTAGATATGTTGCCAGTGAGTATGGCGAATTGGGCTCACTTAGCAGGTTTGCTGGCTGGTATGGCATATGCGGTGTCTGATAAGCTGCTTACACGTAAATAAAAAAGGCGGTTAAACCGCCTTTTTTATTAAACAAACTATTAATGGTACAAATACTTAGTAAATAACACTTCTCTGACAATTTCTTGGCCAGTTTCTTGTTTAAGTAGTGACTTTAATTTTGCAGTACAGCGTTTTCTGATTTCTTCTCGACCAGTAAGCGATTTAATGTTTTCTTCAGGCTCTTTTGAGAGTATTTCAACAATCGCATCACGCAGTAGAGGGGTGTGATGTTCAACAACGCTGATATCGGCTGTATCATTTAGCATAAGGTCAACGGTAATGCGCACGTAGCCTAGCTTCTTATTACCTTGGCCTATGTAGTTGGTGATGATATCAGGCTCAAAACCAAAGTAGCCAACTTTTGACTCAGCCTGTGCAGACAGACTGGTCATTGCGCCAATTAGTAGCATACTGACTAAGTAAATTGATAACACTGATGTTTTCATAATTAAAAATATTCCACCCTTTCAATGGTTTTAGTCTATACCCAAATTCGCTTGAGATACAGGCTGTTCTGTGATTTTTAACCGTGCTTGAGATTAAATCATGACTTTTGCCAAACGTGCAGCAGTGATATCATTTGCACGGTTTTTAAAAATAATGAGTCGTTGTGATCACATTCCCAGTTTCATTAGCTGCAAATTGGCAGCCTGCTTCAGCATTTCCAGATTTGACGCAACAACAGCAAGGTTGGCTGCTTGAAGCCGGTTCATTAACAGCTAAGCTCAAAAGTCACTGTCAGGCTTTTTCAGTTGAGGTACTAAACGAAGCGCCTTTTGATTTAACTGCCGAGCAACAAGCGCTACTAAATACCTCTTTAAGTCAGGCATTAAACCGCGAGGTGCTATTATTGTGCGATGGTAAACCTATGGTTTATGCGCAGAGTTGGCTACCAGCAGACGATACTTTAAAGAAACAGCAGTTGTTAAATATGGGGACGAGGCCGCTTGGCGATGTTATTTTTCAAGACCCCAGCTTGCAGCGAACAGAAATCGAGGTGGCTGAATTTTCTCAGCAGCATGCTATTCAAGCGTTAACAGCTCACCTTGGCTTACCGTCAAATTCATTGTGGGGCCGACGCAGCGTGTTCGCATTATCAAATGCTCACTTTCTTGTGGCTGAAGTGTTCTTACCTGAGGCATATATCTATTTATGAAATTAGCTGCATTACATCGCGCAAACATTCCTTATTACAAACAACTGATGCGAACGGATAAGCCAATCGGTACTTTGTTGCTATTGTGGCCAACATATTGGGCTTTATGGCTTGCTAATCAAGGCACGCCTAGTTTGTTAAATTTTGTAGTGTTTAGCTTAGGTGTCTTTGTGATGCGAAGTGCAGGTTGTGTGATCAATGACTTTGCCGATCGTAAAATCGATGGTTCAGTAAAGCGAACTGCTCAGCGCCCTCTGGCTGCAGGACTGGTTTCTAGTGCAGAGGCAATGAGTTTGTTTGTGTTACTTATTGCAGTGGCGTTCGGATTGGTTATGTTACTTAGCTGGTCAACTATTTTGCTTTCATTTGGTGCTTTAGCACTGGCGTTTTGTTACCCATTTATGAAGCGTTATACCCAATTACCGCAAGTAGTGCTTGGTGCTGCATTTAGTTGGGCAATTCCGATGGCCTATATGGCATCAATTGGTTCAGTACCATTAGAAGCCTGGCTACTATTTACCGCTAATCTTGTTTGGACTGTGGCTTATGACACCATGTATGCCATGGTTGATAGAGATGACGATTTAAAAATAGGGGTTAAGTCAACGGCAATCTTGTTTGCCAGCTATGACAGACACATCATCTTTTTACTCAATGCCTTATTTATCGCGATTCTTGTTTTCATCGGCATGAGTAACCATCTTGGCTTGCCTTATTGGTTGGGTTTAGCGGCAGCGATTGGGTTTTTACTTTATCAACAAATGCTTATTCATAAACGAGAGCGAGACCCTTGCTTCAAAGCATTTTTGAATAATCACTATGTGGGGTTAGTGATTTTTATCGGTTTAGCAGCATCCTTGCCACTGCCATTTTAATTATCTAGGTGGGTCGATAATACCGCTGATCGAGGCATTTTTTCTGAACCAACCCGCAATAGAGTAGCGAACATCATTTGCGGGTAATACCTCATGCATAAAGCGTTCGCTTTCAAACATTACCAGCATGCCAGCTTGAGGTTTTACGACAATCTCAATATCTTTACTTTTCGGCTTGTAAATCACCAACTCACCGCCAGATTCTGGCGTATTTAAGTAACAAACAGTTGTGAAAATACGGTTCGAACGGCCTTTGAAGGCATCATAGTGCTTTTTATAAAAGTCACCCTGTTGATACTTTGCATAATGGCATTCGTAGTCAAATAACCCTAAATAAAAACTACGATTTAACTGCGTTTTTATCGCTTCCATGGTCGCCAGATAAGTAATTTGTGCTTGGCTTGAACTATCAAACCAAAAGGTCTTATCTTTACGGACATTTTTATCAATTTGTTGGTCGTTTAAACGACCAATACCCGCTGTGTGAAAATGCGGATTTATACGATAGCAGTCGGCGATTAAATCATTGATTAATGTTTCATCAATCGCGTTTTCAACAATAGCATAACCAGCTTGTTCAATTGCATCTAAATAAGTGTCAGAAATCAGCTGAGCGTTCATTTATATACACAATAAAAAAAAGGTGCGTAAGTGTATCTGAAAAATAATGCGATGCACGCTTTTTATGCAATAAATAAGTGATTAGTAAAAGACGGGAGAAGCTAGCCTGTTTAATTCAGGCTAGCAGATATAAGAGACGACTAATGCTGGCTTGCTAAGGCCATTTTTTCAATAAGATCAAGCAAGTGACTTACATGAGAGTTGTCGTTAATTTTTTGATTTGTTTGTATAACAAGTTGCTCTTGAGCAACACCTTTGTTGGTTTTTAAAAGCTGCAAGGCCGGATCAGAAGCAACATTGTTCGCGTGTTCAATGCTAGCTATTGCAATATGGTTCGATCGTTTTAGTCCTTCCATAACTTGTTCAATACTACCTACTTTAACACTGGCTGACTTATCGAATGAATCAATGGCGTCGTTTAGCATCTGTTGTACTTGTTTCGATTGTGAAAAGCAGCTGTACATAGGGTAGTCGGCAAAATCGCGTTTGCTGATATCACTCTTATTCGCTAATGGATGATCTTTAGCAACAAATAAAATCAGTTGGTCAGGTAAATGGATATCGCTTCCTATACTATTCATTGCTTGCGAACAAACACTAATATCAATTTCACCAAGCTGTAGCTTACGCATTAGCTCGCTTTGCTCTTGTAGTTGCATCTCGATTTTTACATGAGGATACTGCGCTAAAAATTGCCCGCAAGATACAGGAACGACAGCACTGGCTTTATTAGTGTAACCAATAACAAGCTTTTCGCTTGCGCAGCCATTTAGTGATTCGAAAAGATGTTGTTTTGTTTCTTCTAGATTGTCGAGGGTTTGTTGCGCATAGTCTAAGAAAATTTCACCTTCTTTGGTTAACTTAACGGAGCGGGTTGAGCGAGTTACCAGCTCATAACCAATTTCGTCTTCAAGAGTTTGAATACTCCGGGTTAACGCTGAAGTGCTTATTTGTGTTTTTTCAGCAGCTTGGCGAAAATGCCTTAATACGCCTAATGCTACAAACTGTTCAAGTTGTTCAAATCTCACTTTATATAGTCCCTTGTTATAAGTAAGCCCTACATCCAGGCAATATAATTATAATCTACAGTGGCATAGTAAATTATAGTACCTGTTTTGGGAAGTTCGTTTTACAGAAAAGTTACATCTAGTCAGGGTAACGATCTTTAATCTCAAGGAAAAGTGGTAAATTTTCAAGTAACAAGTCAACAAGATTTGGATCAAAATGTTTCGAACGTTGCTCTTTTATCAATGACAGTGCTTCATCTAAGGGCCAAGCAAGCTTGTAGCAACGGTCGCTACATAGCGCATCAAACACATCGGCAAGGGCGGTTATGCGACCAACAATGTTGATTTCATTGCCAATTAAACCTTGCGGATAACCTGAACCATCCCATTTTTCGTGATGCTGATATGAAATCAAAGCGCCGCAAGTCAGAATTTCGTTACTTGAATTTTTTAAAATTTCGTAACCCACTTCTGCATGAGTTTGCATTATTTTCCATTCTTCATCAGTTAATTTACCTGGCTTATTTAAGATGCTATCAGGAATACTAATTTTACCAATGTCATGTAGTGGTGAAGCGAGCTTGATAATTTCACATTGAAATGGACTGAGTTGTGATAGTTTAGCAAGTAATTCACTATATAAAGCAACGCGCTTAACATGCGAGCCTGTTTCTTTAGAGCGTTTTTCAACGGCTTCACCTAAAATGTAAGACAACTCTTTTTGTGATTCTTTAACCATTTCTCTAAGCTTAAGGTTGTCGTAGGCTAGGGCAATATTGTTCGCGTAAAACTCTAATAGTTGATGATCGGTTGTTTGCAGTTTACTTCCTTTATGAACATATAACATGGTCTCAAGGCCTGCTTTTGTCGGAAAGTAACCAATATAGTCGGTGCTCGTTTTTAATGATGATTTACGCTCATGGGCGTCAATAAATAAACTTTTCACTTCATCTGGAATAGTATTTTGATTCGGCGTTGGTCCAACTCCCGACGCGGCTAATAGTTGAAAATCTTTCGCCGGTGAGGACTGAAAATTAACTGCTGCAGCACAATAGATTTGTGCGTCATTAATCCCCATTACATTCGTGACGTGACTTAAAATAGTGGATGCAAATTCGTTAACACTATCGCATTTTAAGAAATTCGCAGACGCATTAATAATTTGCTCTAGGCCACTTTTATGGCGATCAATAATTTGTATATCTCGATGCCCTCTGAGTGCAGAATAAAGAAGCGTCTTAATTTTTATAGCCGTTAGTTCGGTTTTATTCTTGTAATCGTTTATATCATAATCACGGATAATCGACTCTTCAGGTGCCTCTCCAGGCTGACCTGTACGCAGAATTAAGCGAATATCATGGTTTTCTATTTCATCGCGAATGTATTGGATAAGCTCAAGTCCTGCATGGTTTGTTTCCATGACAACATCGACAAGCGCGACTGAAAAAGGAATATTTTGCTTTAATAACTCTTTTGCTTCGGCTGCTGAATAGGCGTCATAAAAGCGCAGACCTTTATTTTCGAAAGTGAAGCCAGCTAGCACTAATTTCGTAACTTGGTGAATATCTTCTTCATCGTCAACAACAAGAATATGCCAACATTCTGATTCATCAATAGGAACGTTATTTTCTTCTAGCTGCTCATCAGAAAATAAAAAATCTTCCACAAACACACCACTTATTGTTGCATCTCGTAACAATAAGTATAGAGGCAGAAATTTACTCTGCCTTATCAGCTACTGGTTTTTTTTCGATATTTTTTAATTCGATTTCGATGGCATCGCATGAAATGTGGATCTCATACAAAGAGGTTAAAAGTGACATCGCTAAGCAAGCTAGGCTAATCCCAAATAAGATGATGCCTGTGGTATTAAATTCTATAAATAAAGCGAACATTGATAAGGTGCACATTAAAAATGAGGCAACGCCGTATACTTGCATCACTCTTATTAACTTAATGCGCTTTCTTAAGTTGGTAATTTGTGCGACAACAAGAGGGCGAATACTTTCCCCTTCGCGCGCATTCAGTTCACGAATAAGTTGGGCGAGCACCAAAAAACGATTGGTGTAAGCGAGTAAAAGTAAAGAAATCGCAGGAAATAGTAGTCCTGGTGTCGTTAATGTCATGTAGTTACCTTGAAATAAGCATTGCGGCAAAGCTTTTGTAGTTTAGGTTTTATATTTAGAAAAGTAAAAGAGAAGTAATTTGCAAAATAAGAAATTAAATCAAACCGCTAGCTCTGAACCGTTCAAATGGGTACGAGTATTTCAGGCTGAAAACAGTCTTGAAGCGAATATTATTAAAGGGCTGTTAAACAGTAAAGGTATTGAGTGTCAGTTACAAGGTGAGCTCTTACAAGGGGCATTGGGAGAGATACCCTTTGAACAGACGGGAGTTGATATGCTTGTTTACGCATTAAAAGAGCGCCAGGCGCAAGAAATATTGTTAAACTATCAGCAAGTAAAACAATCGGCTCCTGATTGGGTGTGCCCAAAGTGTCAAGAGCTTAACGGATCAACATTTGAACTTTGTTGGTCTTGCGGGACTGTTAAAAATGACGAAAGCGAATAATTTTCAACGCATTAGAGAATTAAACTATTTACAAAAAGCAGTATTAGGTGGTGCTTTGTTAGAACGCATGCTGCCTAATTACAGTTTATTCTGTGAAGCCACAGGGTTTGGTGATGCTGCGGTTTTTCGTAGTGCTTTGAATGTTTGTTGGGAGAAGATTTTACTGCCAAAAAGTAAAATTAGCCTCGAAAAACAAATCGAAAAAATAGAGCCTAATGTGCCTGAACTAACTGATTTTGATATGTTTGGCACTTACCCTGCTATTGATACAGCAACAGCTTTACTGGGCATGTTACACGGCTTAATGGCAAAAGATGACCAAGAGTTTTTGAACATTAGTAAAATTTCACAGGCATCGGTGGCACGTTACATTGAATATCAACTTACCGTTGATGGTGAAGTAGCTGACAATAAAGCAGTTCGTGAACACCCATTAATGCAATATGAAATTGAAGTACTGGCTGAGTTAATTGATTTTGTAGAGCAAATGGGCCGAATTAGCTCTGAAAACGTAAAAGAACTCAAACAGCTTGCGGTATCAGACGGTCAAACCAACATTGGTATTGCAATTTAATATTCAGTAATGCGTATTTTCACTGTAAAATACGCGTTTATTTTTTCTTGGCGGAGTAATTGATGCGAATTTTAGGTATTGAATCATCATGTGATGAAACAGGTATTGCCATTTACGATGATGAACAAGGCTTATTAGCACATCAACTGTATAGCCAAGTAAAAGTGCATGCTGACTACGGCGGTGTCGTACCTGAACTTGCGTCACGTGACCACGTGCGTAAAACCTTACCTTTAATTGATGCCGCCTTTGCACAAGCGGGCTGTGGCCCAGAAGATTTAGATGGCATTGCTTATACTGCGGGCCCTGGATTGGTTGGCGCACTCCTTGTGGGTACTTCTATTGGTCGTTCTTTAGCCTATGGTTGGAATATACCAGCGGTAGCGGTTCATCATATGGAAGGGCATCTTCTTGCGCCAATGCTTGAAGAAGACAAACCTGAATTTCCGTTTATCGCGTTATTAGTATCTGGCGGCCACACCATGATGGTTAAAGTATCTGGAATTGGTGAATATGAAGTATTAGGTGAGTCAGTTGATGACGCCGCAGGTGAGGCATTCGATAAAACGGCGAAATTACTTGGGCTTGATTACCCAGGAGGCCCGCGTTTGGCAAAACTTGCTGAGCAAGGTACACCTGAGCGCTTTGTATTCCCGCGTCCGATGACTGACAAACCCGGCTTAGATTTTAGTTTCAGTGGTTTAAAAACAGCTGCGTCACTCGCTATTCGTGATAGCGATGATGATGAACAAACTAAAGCGGATATTGCTCATGCATTCCAAACAGCGGTTATTGATACCTTAATTATCAAGTGTAAACGTGCATTAAAGCAAACCGGTATCAAGCGCTTAGTGATTGCTGGGGGCGTGAGTGCAAACGTGCAATTGCGTGCGCAACTTGAGCGAGTAATGCAAGGTATGAAAGGGCGTGTGTATTACCCGCGCACAGAGTTTTGTACAGATAACGGTGCGATGATCGCTTACGCTGGTATGCAGCGCTTAAAAGCAGGGCAGTTTGCTAGCCTTGATATGAAAACAAAGCCGCGCTGGCCAATAGACTCGTTAGAGGCTATTTAACATCAACCTTCTTCATGTTCAGGGGCTTTTTTCTTAGCCCCTACTTTTGGCTCTTCACCGGCGAGTAAACGAGTAATATTTGCTCTGTGACGGAAAATTATCAACACGGTTAAAAAGGTTACAGGCAACGTATACAAAGGTTTTATCCACCAAGTATATAGAGGTGCTAACGAAACCGTGACTAACGCTGCAAGAGATGAGTAGCGCGTGATAGCAACAATTAAGATCCAAGTTGCAATTAACATCCCACCTAACGATAAACCAATGGGTAATAACGTGCCAAAAGCGGTCGCGACAGCCTTACCGCCTTTAAAACTGAAAAACAGCGGGTACATATGGCCTAAACAGGCTGCTACACCAATCAAGCCGAGCATAAGTGGCTCTATTTTTAAGAAGTAAGCACCCCAAACCGGAATGGTTCCTTTTAAAATATCAAAGACAAGTACAAGTACAGCAGGGACTTTTCCACCTAAGCGATAGACATTCGTTGCACCTGGGTTGTTCGATCCGTGACTGCGTGGGTCCGGTAGTTTAAACAGCCGAGAGACAAGGATTGCGGATGAGACCGATCCCAGTAAATAGGCTAAAACTAACATTAGGGCTGTTAACACGCGCTTCCTTATTTTTAAATCTGCACTTTTGGGCTATCATTGGCGGCAAAACCATCTGCCACTATTTTTGAGTAGAACATGTGAGCAATAATGCATCGCATCTACCCGTTATTGTAGGGGTAATTTTTATATATTAAAACAGTATGACAACTTATAGCGCGGATTATTCAAATCAATAAGCGTTTAGTATGAGAGGTGTTTTAATATTTATGTCACTTGGAGTATCAATGGACAAGGTATATATATCACAATTGCATGTAGACACCATTATCGGTGTGTATGATTTTGAAAAAGAAAGTAAACAAAGCCTGTATTTTGATATTGAAATGCTATGTGATATTTCTGCGGCAGCTGCAACTGATGATATTAACCTTGCACTTGATTATGCAAAAGTCAGCGAGCGGGTTATCGCTCATACAACAGCAAAACCAGTAGAGCTGCTTGAAACCTTAGTTGAACAATTAGCGGCCATTATCTTAACTGAGTTTGCAACTGAGCAAGTGACCATTCGCGTGAGTAAACCTGCAGCAGTGCCACAAGCCAAAACGGTGGGAGTCGAAATCACCCGTCGCAAGGCATATTAACATGGCGCAAATTTTTATTAGTTTAGGCTCTAACGTTAATAAAGAGCATTATATTCGCCAGGCGCTTGATGCTCTAAAAGTACATTTTCCTGATTTTATTCACTCATCAGTTTTTGAGAGTGAGGCGGTCGGTTTTGCAGGCAGTAACTTTTATAACTCAGTATTAGGGGCGCAAACCGATATGCCACTACCTGAACTGTGTAAGTTATTGAAAGAAATTGAGCTTGAAAATGGCCGTACCCGTGATGACAAAAAGTTTAGTCCACGAACGCTTGACCTAGATCTTTTATTTTATGATGACGTAATTTGTGATTCGCCTGCACAGTTACCTCGCGATGAAATTACCAAAAATGCATTTGTTCTTCAGCCTTTAGCTGAAATAGCCCCTGATTTTTTTCACCCTGTAGCAAAATGCACGCTAGCAGAGCTATGGGATAATTATAATAATCCGCAACAAAAACTATGGAAGGTGGAGTTTTCTTACCCATGAGTATTATTGAGATAATTGTTTTAGCCTTAATTCAAGGATTGACTGAGTTTTTACCTATTTCGAGCTCAGCACATTTAATTTTACCTTCGCAAGTTTTAGGTTGGCACGATCAAGGTTTAGCATTTGATGTTGCCGTTCATGTCGGTACTTTAGGTGCCGTGGTATTGTATTTCCGTAAAGAAGTGGTAGACATTCTAGGCGCGTGGTTTAAATCGTTTGGCTCTCAAGGTGCCACCGATGACAGCCGCTTAGGCTGGTGGATTATTGTCGCAACCATTCCTGCATTATTAATTGGTTATTTGTTTAAAGATTTCGTTGAAAGTTACTCGCGAAATGCGTGGGTTATTGCCACCTCTACCATCGTGTTTGGTTTGTTACTTTGGTATGCCGATGTAAAAGCAAAGCAAGTTAAGAACATTTACCAAATCAATTTTTTCAGTGCGCTATTGTTAGGCTTTTCACAAGTGCTGGCTATGGTATTCCCTGGGACATCGCGTTCAGGTATTACCATCACCGTAGGTTTAATGCTGGGCCTTAACAAGCAAAGTGCTGCGCGTTTTTCATTTTTAATGTCAATTCCGGTCATTGCAGCAGCGGGTTCCTATTATGTGTATCAGCTTGCAACAGCGGGCGAGGCGATTGATTGGCATGCGATTTTACTCGGCGCAGGTTTATCATTTGTATCAGCTTATGCGTGTATTTTCTTTTTCTTAAAAGTTATTGAGCGCATGGGTATGATGCCATTTGTTATCTACCGCTTGTTACTTGGTGTTGGTTTGTTTGCATTCTTAATGCTGTAAATAACCATTCAACTTAATTCGAAAAACACCTCAAATTTGAGGTGTTTTTTATGATGGCTATTTGGCAATACTCTATTGACTGCTAGTCATGGTAAGTAAAGCTTATATTTGGCATTATAACGGCTTATTTTATCTCTCATTCATTTTGCTCAGGACAGTAGATGCATATTCATATTCTTGGAATTTGTGGCACCTTTATGGGTGGTATTGCCGCAATCGCTAAATCGTTAGGTCATACAGTGACAGGCTCTGATCAAAATGTTTACCCACCGATGAGCACGCAATTAGAAGAGCTAGGTATTACGCTCACCCAAGGTTATGACGTTGCTCAACTAGAGCCTGCGCCAGATATGGTAGTAATTGGTAACGCTATGAGCCGAGGCAACCCTTGCGTTGAATACGTGCTTGATAAAGGCTTACCTTATACTTCAGGTCCTGAATGGTTAAAGCATAATCTGTTGCAAAATTCGTGGGTGTTAGCTGTCGCTGGTACACACGGCAAAACAACAACAGCGAGTATGCTGGCATGGTTATTAGAGTATGCCGGAATGAAGCCTGGCTTTTTAATTGGTGGGATAGTACAAAATTTTGGCGTGTCAGCACGGGTTGGTGAAACGCCATTTTTTGTTATCGAAGCCGATGAGTACGACACGGCATTTTTTGATAAACGCAGTAAATTTGTTCATTACTTACCACGTACCTTAATTCTTAATAACCTTGAATTTGATCACGCTGATATTTTTGAAGATTTAAACGCAATAAAGAAACAATTTCATCACTTGATGCGTACATTACCCTGTAGCGGTAAGGTTATTTGGCCAAGCCAAGATGAAGCCTTACAAGATGTGATTGAGCGTGGTCTTTGGAGCGAAAGCGAAACGCTGGCAGGTGATTGGGATTACCGTTTACTGAAAGCTGATGGTAGCGAATTTGAAGTGCTACTTGAGGGAGAAGTTCAAGGCGTTGTTAGTTGGCAAGCGATGGGCGAGCATAATGTGAAAAATGCTATCATGGCTATTGCAGCAGCGCGCCATGTCGGGATTGCCGTACCAGTCAGTATTGCGGGCTTGGCTGAGTTCATTTCTCCTAAGCGCCGTATGGAGCTTAAAGCCGATATTAACTCGATTAAGGTGTATGACGATTTTGCCCATCACCCAACGGCAATTAAAACAACTTTGGCAGGGCTTCGTGCAAAAGTGGGCGATGAGAAGATTATTGCCATTTTAGAGCCTCGTTCAAATACCATGAAAATGGGCGTGCATCAGCAAACCTTGATTGACTCACTTGAAGCTGCCGATGAGGTGTATTTATTTGAACCAGACAATTTAAGCTGGTCACTCAAAGAATACGCCGCTGCGGCAGGTATGCATTGTAGCTCTAGCACTGAAGAAATTATTAAACACGTGGTTGCAGGTAAAGCGCCTAAGCAGCATGTTTTAATTATGAGTAATGGTGGCTTTGAGGGGATTCATCAGCGCTTAATTACCGCTCTTGAACACAACTAACCGGTATATGGAGCGTCAAAATATGCAATTTAAAGATAAAATAACCTTAGCTTTTAGCGGTGCCTCTGGTGCGCCATACGGTTTACGGTTATTAGAAGTGTTACTTCAGCAGCAGTTTCAAGTTTATGTGTTGATCTCAAGTGCTGCTCGAGTGGTTTTTGATACAGAATCGAATATCAAGCTATCGGGTAACGAAGATAAAGCGACAGAACAGTTAAGCACGCTTTTTAATGCTGCGCCTGAACAACTAAAGGTGTTTGGTAAAGACAATTGGTTTAGTCCTGTTGCGTCGGGCTCTGCTGCACCGAAAAAAATGGTGGTTTGTCCGTGTAGTGCAGGTTCAGTGTCTGCAATTGCGGTAGGTGCGTCAGATAACTTACTTGAACGCGCCGCTGACGTGGTTATAAAAGAACGAGGGCAGTTGATTTTAGTCCCGCGTGAAACGCCATTTAGCGAAATTCATCTTGAAAACATGCTGAAACTAGCAAGGCTAGGCGTAACGATTATGCCTGCGGCACCGGGTTTTTATCATCAGCCAGAGCAGATTTCAGACTTGGTTGATTTTATGGTGGCGCGAATTTTAGATCATTTAAACATTGAACATACTCTGACCAAGCGTTGGGGTTATGGAGAGGGCAAACAGTGAGCGAAAAAACGATCGCATTAAATATTGAAGGCCTAAAAAAGGTTTATAAAAATGGTGTTGAAGCCGTAAAGGGCATCGACTTACAAGTTCAACAGGGCGATTTCTTTGCTTTACTTGGTCCGAACGGTGCCGGTAAATCAACTACCATTGGTGTTATCTCATCGTTAGTGAACAAAAGCGCTGGCCGTGTCCAGGTGTTTGGGCATGACATTGATACAGATTTAGAAGCCGCTAAGTCTGAACTAGGTTTAGTGCCGCAAGAGTTTAATTTTAGCCAATTTGAAACACTGAACCAAATTTTGGTTAATCAAGCGGGCTATTATGGTGTACCTAGAAAGCTGGCGCATGAGCGTGCTGAAAAGTATCTAAAGCAACTGGGTTTATTTGAGAAAAAAGATAAGCAAGCGCGTACGCTGTCAGGTGGTATGAAGCGCCGTTTAATGATTGCTCGTGCACTGATGCATGAACCTAAATTACTTATTTTAGATGAGCCAACAGCCGGTGTTGATATTGAGCTACGCCGCTCTATGTGGGACTTTCTTCGCGAGATTAATAAGCAAGGTGTGACCATCATCTTGACTACTCACTACCTAGAAGAAGCTGAGCTGTTATGTAAAAACATCGCGATTATTGACAGCGGCGTGATTGTGGAAAACACCACTATCAAAGCGCTACTAGCCAAGCTCGATAAAGAGACCTTTGTACTTGATTTAAAGCAGCCAGTGCAACCAATTAGCATTGAAGGTTACAAATATACACTAACTGATGACCACACTTTAGAAGTTGAAGTGGCGAAGTCTCAGGGCTTAAACCAAGTATTTAGCGCGTTGACCGAACAAGGTAATACCGTGCTGAGTATGCGAAATAAAGCAAATCGTTTAGAAGAACTTTTTGTAGGCTTATTAGAACAAGGGCGAGGCGAATAATGTTTAAATATGGAGTAGCGCTAAAAAGTATTTGGATCAAAGAGTGTATTCGCTTTTTACGTATTTGGGTGCAAACCTTAGTTCCGCCAGCAATCACGATGAGCCTTTATTTTGTTATTTTTGGTAACCTGATTGGTTCGCGTATCGGTGATATGGGTGGCTTTACTTATATGGAGTTTATTGTACCGGGTCTGATTATGATGTCGGTGATCACTAACTCTTACTCGAATGTAGCTTCAAGCTTTTATTCGACCAAGTTCCAAAAGAGTATTGAAGAGCTATTAGTTGCACCAGTGCCAAATTACATTATCGTACTTGGCTACATGGGCGGTGGTATGACCCGGGGTATGCTAGTTGGCTTAATCGTTACCTGTGTATCATTGCTGTTTGTTGATATCCAAATTCATAATATTTTTGTGATCATGGCGACGGTTATTTTAACCTCAGCGGTATTTGCTTTAGGTGGCCTTATTAACGCAATTTATGCAAATAGCTTTGATGATATTAGTATTATTCCAACCTTCATTCTTACTCCACTGACTTATTTAGGCGGAGTGTTTTACTCAATCAGCTTGTTACCGGAGTTTTGGCAAGGTGTATCGCAAGTGAATCCAATCATCTATATGGTCAATGCATTTAGATTTGGTTTTTTAGGTGTGTCTGATGTCGATTTATCGGTAGCTTTTGGGGTACTTGGTTTATTTATTGTGGGTTTATTTACTTTAGCGTTAACGCTTATTAAACGTGGTGTGGGGCTTAGACACTAATGACTGATGCAAATTCGAGAAGTATTGTATCGAATCAGCCTGGCTTACATGAAAAGTTAGACGAAATAGTTTTAAAGCACTTAAGTGCGGATTTTAAAAAGCCGATTGCACAGCACACGCAAGCGGCTTTTGATGAGGTAAATGAAAAGGTTCAAGCGTTTAACGGGCCTATAATCCTTGATTCGTGTTGTGGTGTAGGTGAAAGTACGGCTAACTTAGCTAAGCGTCACCCTGATGCGTTGGTGATTGGTATAGATAAGTCATCTCATCGCTTAGAGAAGCATGAGATAGAGTATAAGCAAACCGATGCGGGCCAGTATATTTTAGTGCAAGCAGACCTAAACGACTTTTGGCGTTTAGCGGTAGCTGCTAATTGGCAACCGACGCATCATTATTTGCTATACCCAAATCCATGGCCGAAAGCAAAGCACTTGCAAAGGCGCTGGCATGGCGCTGCTATTTTTCCGTTTATCATTAAATTAGGCGGTCGTTTAGAGCTCAGAAGCAATTGGGATATTTACGTGAAGGAATTTGCCCGCTCGCTCGAGCTTGCAGGACATCCTTGTGATGTTCAATTATATGAGAGCGATATAGCAATCACGCCATTTGAACGTAAATACTGGGCTAGCGGTCAGCAAAGCCACCGTTTAGTGATCAACCTTTAATGAATGTAGGGAGCTGGCGATGAAAAGTGGCTCCCCTGCATTAAATTAATCCCCGCACGAGACAGCGCGTCAGCAATTTGTTCGTTATCGACTTGTTCAGCGATAACTTGCAGGTTTAGCTGATTAGCGTACTTTACTAAATTCTCAATAAACAAAAAGTTATCATTATTACTGTGAATTTGACTCACAAGGTTTTTATCGAGTTTTAAACCATCGATCTCTAATTTTAGAATATGCGGTAAGTTTGAAAAGCCTGAGCCAAACTCATTAATAAACACCTGCGCTCCTTTATTTTTTAAAAGGCTAATAAAGGTTTTTACCTCACTAAAATAAGCAATAGCATCGCTTTCATGAAATTGAAAAATAATGTTATGAGGCTGTGGATAGCGTCTTAGTTGCTGTTCGAAAAACTCACTTAAGCTTGGATCAAGAATATCTTGCGCGGTGATGTTAATGCTCCAGCTTAGGTTGGTTTTTCTAAAATGCTCAACACAACGGGTAAACATAGTACGTCTTAACAGCCCATCCATACGTGAGCGTTTGAGCACCGTCATAAAGTAGTCAGGACTATGAATACGGCCTTGGGCACTGGCTAATCTCGCTAGACATTGGTAGTGCTCAATCTGCTCAGTGTTGGTATCATAAATAGCTTGAAAGTAAGGCACAATGCGATTGTTATCAAATGCTTCTTTCACCTCTTTGGCAAGCGTTACATTATTTCTAAAGCGCTCTTCGACTTGTTTAAAAACATTTTCATAGCGAACAACTCGCTGATTATTAAACTTTGCTTGCTGTAAGGCTATGTGGGCATTTTCGATAAGCATAAGCTTGTTGCCAGATGCAATGCCTGCATACAAGCTAACGTAAATGAACGGTTCTTTTAACACCGGGATAGCATTGTTGAAGGTGTTAATTATTTCTTCTAATTCTTTGTCAGAGCTGCGCGTTTGCAACAAAGCTATCTTATTCGTGGCAAGGCGATAGGCAAAGCAGTCATTCGGCAAACGTGCTTGAAAGTAGCCAAGTAAACTTGCCATAACTTTATCGCTGACTTCGGTACCGTAAAAACTACTGATATCGTCTAATTCATTAATGACGATAACCGCGAGCTCCATGCGATACTTGGTTGTCTTTTTTAAGTAATACTCTAGCGCTACATGGTTGGCAAAGCCTGTGCGAGCATCTGTTGATAGTGAACGTTTGAGTTGTAAAAAATAGAGGCCTGCAATTAATACTGCTATAAAGAAAAAGAAACAGGCTGTAATTGCTGCGCGAGTAACACTGTATTGCAGTTGCTGATTAAAATCGCTAAGTGTTATGTCTGCACCGGTGATGTAGGTCTGGCCGTTGTTATCGACAAAGGTTACGAAAATACTTTTAAAGTAGCCCCATTGATCTTGTGAAATTTCATAAACAGGTTCTGTTGAATTAAAGGCTTCTTTATTTAATTCTGTTGCTTCAGGGTAGATGTCAAAAAACTCGGTAACTTTGCCTGTATTTTGATCTTTTTGAGTATAGCTTGAAGCACTGAAGTAGACGGTATCATCACGCTTAACCATGGCATAGACATAGGCAAGTTGCATTTGTTTTGCATACTCAGAGAGTGCGCGACTTTTTTCTTTGTATACAGCAGGAGAGATAGCTAAACCAGCATTAACTCGATCATGGTAATCATCACCTAAGATATGTTTTACACTCACAGCAGCATTAAATAATTTGTTATCAACATGCGTGATTATTTCATTGCGAGTGGTTTCATAGGTATAGTAAATGTAACCAAATAAGCTAACAAAAAAAGCGGCAAAGCCATAAAGTAGCCAGCTGGTTTTTTGCATTCCTTTGGGCATAAGTGCTCCCTTAGCTGTTATTACTTGATTATACTGAAAAAAGACTTAATCGATAGTATAAAATTACCGCAAATGTCATTTTTAGATCACTTTTTTGTCATCGAAGACGTGGCTTTTTTGCTTTAGACGAGACATTTTCGTGATATTCCAGTAAAGTTAGCCAATTTCGTAGCAACAGTGCCGCAAAAGTGAAAACGGTGATGTTTCAACATCTAATTCATTTTTAGCTGCTTAGAATGGGTATTAGGATGGATCAAAAGCGTTGTGCCGTCGCCTCAAAAGAAAGCTTGATTCGTATATTTACGGTGCCAGAGGCACCTGACTCAACCTTGAGTAAAATCGAATCAGAAATTTCAAGCAATCTTGCTGGGTTCTTAAATGGGAACATAGCGGCGATTGAGAAGCCCTTGCACGAGATTGAAAAAGATTTTCAGTCGGCCACTATCCCTGAAGAGCCAACTTTCGTCTCTGACTATGCACAAGACATTATGGAGCAGTTAGTTGCGCATTCTGTTCATACTGCTGCACCAAGCTTCATTGGTCATATGACCTCGGCATTGCCGCACTTCGTTTTGCCATTATCAAAACTGATGGTGGGCTTGAACCAGAACCTAGTTAAAATTGAAACATCGAAAGCGTTTACACCTCTTGAAAGACAAGTGTTAGGCATGATGCACCATCTAGCCTATAGTGAAGACGATGCTTTTTACAGCAAGTGGATGCATAGCGCTAAAACCTCTCTTGGGGCGTTTTGTTCAGGTGGCACAGTAGCCAATATCACCGCATTATGGATTGCCCGCAATCGGCTATTAAAAGCCGATGGTGATTACAAGGGAATTGCAGCACAAGGTTTAATCGCCGGTATGTTGCACTACGGCTATAAAGGGTTGGCTGTGCTTGTTTCTGAGCGGGGTCATTACTCTTTGGGGAAAACGGTCGACTTATTAGGTATTGGTCGCGATAACATTATTGCCATCGAAACTGATAAGAATAATAAAGTTGACGTTAATGCCATGCGTAAGAAGGCTTATGAACTCGAAGCGTCAGGCATTAAAGTGATGGCATTAGTAGGGGTTGCTGGCACTACAGAAACCGGCAGTATAGACCCACTCAATGAAATGGCTGATTTAAGTGCTGAACTAGGCTGTCATTTTCATGTCGATGCTGCATGGGGTGGAGCCACATTACTATCAACGAATTATCGCCACCTTCTAAGCGGTATAGAGCGTGCTGATTCGATCACTATCGATGCGCATAAGCAAATGTATGTGCCTATGGGGGCGGGCTTAGTGTTATTTAAAGACCCTGCTGCTACAGATGCGATTGAACATCATGCCGAGTATATTCTTCGTAAAGGCTCGAAAGATTTAGGTAGTCATACACTTGAGGGAAGTCGCCCAGGTATGGCGATGTTAGTGCATGCTTGCTTACGTGTTATTGGCCGTAAAGGCTATGAAATGTTGATTGACCGCGGCATAGTAAAGGCGCGTACGTTTGCACAGATGATTAAAGAAGATGAAGACTTTGAGCTTATTTCTGAGCCTGAGCTTTGTTTATTAACGTACCGCTATGTGCCTAAAGAAATTCAGGCCAAAATAAAAGACGCCGACGAAGAGACCAAGCTCGACATCTATGCGTCATTAAATCGCTTTACTGCAAGTATGCAAAAGCGTCAGCGTGAAGCCGGTCGTTCTTTTGTATCGCGTACTCGTTTGACACCTGCAAAATATGACCATCAACCAACTGTGGTATTTCGAGTTGTATTAGCAAATCCGCTCACTTCTAAAGCCATCCTTAAAGATATTTTGGCGGAGCAAAAAGAGCTGGCGAAAACCGATCCGGTATTTAAAAAGTACTTAAGTAAGTACATGGATTAAAAAAGGGAGCGTGATGCTCCCTTTTTATTATACCCAAGCCACCTCAAGATGCAGAATTCAGCGTTTCACAGGTGCTTAATATCAAGGCGTTACTTTGCAAGAATGGTAGTCCCTTTTAAGAAGTAACAACGATGAGAGTAAGTGCCTGTGAAGCGCCCGAAGGGTTGGTTTAAAAGCGATTTATACTGCGTTATTGATTTTAAGAATAGAACCACTATTACTTGCAATCAATGCCTTGTCTAAATCGCTTTTAATTCCAACTGAAACTCGCATCTTTAGGTGGTTTGGGTATATTCACTAAAGCAGTTTGCTTTAATCATCTTGCTAATTATCTCTTGTGACGGTTTTATTTTTTCCATCGCTAAAAACTCATCAGGCTGGTGGGCTTGATTAATTGAACCTGGCCCCATCACAATCGTTTCGCAACCTAGTTGTTGAATAAAGGGAGCTTCAGTGCAGTAGTTTACAGCAACAGCAGGTTGTCCTGAGATTTTTTCAGCTAGTTTTACAAGCGCAGTATCTGTGCTGCCACTAAATGCAGGGATAGGTTCATGCATGTCGATAACACTCACTGCATTTGGGTATTGGGTATTTATTTCTTCAGCAGCACTTAGCAAAATCGCCTGCAGTTCTTGCACGCTCAAACCGGGCAGTGGTCGCATATCGATGTGCATTTCACAGCAGCCACAAATACGGTTGGCGTTATCGCCACCATGAATATGACCAAGGTTCAAAGTAGGGTACGGAATTTCAAAGTGATCAACTGAATATTTATTCTTTAATTCTTCTTTAATGATTAACAATTTTGTAATCATTTTATGCATCACTTCGATGGCGTTTAAACCACGTTCAGGATCAGAGCTATGACCTGAGCGACCAATTACCCGAATGGCTGTACTCATATGTCCTTTATGAGTGAAAACAGGAGTCATATCGGTTGGTTCACCAATAATACAGCGCGCTGGTTTCAAGTTAGGGTGGCGGCATATTTGTTGCGCACCCGCCATTGTGGTTTCTTCATCGGCGGTTGCTAAGATTAATAAAGGCTCTGTTTGCTTTGTTGCATCAAGCTCACTAATCGCTTGTAAAACAAAGGCAAAAAAGCCTTTCATATCAATACTGCCTAAGCCATATAATTTATTGTTATGCTCGCTGAGTTTGAAGGGATCATAATTCCAGCGGCTATCATCAAATGGCACTGTATCGGTATGACCTGCCAACATTAATCCACCGTCACCTTCACCGCGTTTTGCCAATAAATTATAACGGCCTTTACCTTGCTCCAGTTCTGTTATTTCGCAAGTAAAACCGAGGCTTTCACACCAAGAGGCAAGCAAGGAGATCACCTCTTTATTGCTCATACATAGTGAATCTTCAATTGCACTGATTGAAGGCGCTGCAATCAATTGCTGGTACATAGATAAAAAAGACGGTAAAGACATAAAAAATCCAAAAATAATTATTCAATCTAATTGCATAACAATATAAAAGTATTTATGATGAATATCAATTCACTTTTTAAGCATAAATATTAGTGTAACTGTACTATGAACACAAAACGACGATAACCTGATTTCATTACTTTAGACAGTGTTTTTATTCGCTTTTCAGCGAGAAGTTTTAGGCGTATCGATAAATAGATTTAATAGGTAAAAGTAAGCAATGAATGTAGTGATTATTGGCGCAAGTGGTTACAGCGGCGCAGAGCTAGCAAGTTTAGTTGCTAAGCACCCTAAATTAACCCTACAAGCATGTTATGTCTCAGAGGGCAGTTTAGATAAAGGTAAATTATTAAGTGATTTATATCCTGAGCATTTAGGGCTGTTAGAGTATCCTTTGCAAGCACTAACAACAGCTGCTTACAAAGATATTGAAAATAATGCTGATTATGTGTGCTTGTGTACTGATCACAAAGTAAGTGTTGACCTTGCGCCACAATTTTTAGCTATGGGTAAAAAAGTGTTCGACCTTTCAGGTGGCTTCCGTTTAGCTGGGAATGAGGATTACCAAACTTATTATGGTTTCGCACATGAACACCCAGAGCTTTTAGCACAAGCTGCATATGGTTTAGCTGAATGGAATAGTGATGCGATCAGTAAAGCAAAGCTTGTTGCTGTAGCGGGTTGTTATCCGACAGCAGCGCTTAACGCATTAAAGCCCCTTAAACAAGCGAACTTACTTGCTGAGCAGCCTGTTATTGTTAATGCTGTGTCAGGTGTGACAGGCGCTGGTAGAAAAGCCAGTGTTAATACGCATTTTTGCGAAGTATCACTTGCCCCTTATGGTTTATTTAATCATAGACACACGCCGGAGATTGAGCAGCATCTTGGACATCCCGTGTTATTCACCCCGCATTTAGGTAATTTTCCACGCGGCATCCTAGAAACCATTTATGTGCAGCTAAAGCCAGATGTTACCCCTGAACAGGTTAAAGAGGCATATCAAGTTTTAGCCGATGAGCCATTGATCCGCTTATTAGGTAATAAGATTCCAAGTATAAAAGGTGTTGCAAAACAACCTTATGTAGATATTGCATGGCAACAAAAAGGTCAGCAATTAATTGTAATGTCTGCGATTGATAACCTATTAAAAGGTGCTGCAGGCCAAGCGTTGCAATGTATTAATTTAGCGATGGGTGAACCTCATCATACAGGCTTTAGCGGAGCACTATGATGAAAACATGGGTTATTAAAATTGGTGGTGCAGTATTAAACACTGCCGATGCAGCAAAAGCATTGTTCGATGTTCTAGCATCGCAAGAATACGCTAATTTTGTGATTGTGCATGGCGGTGGAGCGCTTGTAGATGCATGGTTAAAAGAGGCGGGTTTTGTAACTGCAAAGCACCAAGGATTACGCATCAGTCCTAACGAACAAATGCCTTATATTGTCGGGGCGCTTGCAGGTTGTGCTAACAAACAGCTTATGAGTCAAGCTATCGGTGCGGGCCATAAGCCTGTTGGATTGAGCCTTTATGAAGCGGGCGTTGCAGTTTCAGAAAAACTCAAAGTATTAGGCCAAGTTGGTCAATGTAGTGGAAGCTGTCATAGCGTGTTACCGAGCTTATTAGAACAAGGTCGCTTACCTCTTGTTAGTTCAATAGGCTTTGGAGAGGACGGTCAGTGGTATAACGTAAATGCCGATGAAGCAGCCGCAGCCATAGCGAAAGAGCTCAATGCAGAGCTTATTTTTATGACTGATGTAGAAGCTGTACTTGACGCAAATAAGCAGCCATTACATCAATTAAATACGCAGCAAATCGATACACTTATCCTTGAAGGAGTTATTCAGGGCGGGATGGAGGTCAAAGTAAAGACCAGCCTTCTTGCTGCCCAACATTTACGACGTGGTGTGTATATCTCAAGCTGGCTAAAGCCAGAAAACTTAGTCGCTTTATTACAAGGCGAGCACGTAGGAACGAAAATTACACCATAGGTATTTCATGTTAAATCATTTTTTATCGGGTCTAGAGTTAGACCAAAAAGGCGCACTTAAACTTCTTAACCTAGCGCAAAAAATTAAAGCAAATCCTGCAGATTTTAGCCAAGCGCTTGCAGGTAAATCAGTGGTTACTTTATTTGAAAAACCTAGTTTACGTACCCGTTTATCATTTGATATTGGTATTAATAAGCTAGGTGGTCATGCGGTCTATCTTGATTCACAAAATGGTGCCATGGGCGCACGTGAATCAGTTAAAGACTTTGCACTTAATATCTCAACGTGGGCAGATGGTATTGTTGCTCGTGTATTCGAACACAAAACACTTACCACTTTGGGTGAGTTTTCAAGCGTACCTGTTGTTAATAGCTTGTGCGACTTATATCACCCATGCCAAGCTTTGGCTGATTTCTTGACACTTCAAGAAGTACATGGCGATGTTAGTAAACTTAAGCTAGCTTACTTAGGTGAGGGGAATAATGTAACTCACTCACTGATGCTATTAGCAGCCACTTTAGGCACTGATTTTGTGGCAGTTTGCCCTAAAGGTAGCTCACCTGATTCGCAAATTCTTAAGCAAGCTGAGCAAATTGCAGCGATGAATGGCGCCTCTGTAATGGTCAGTGACCGAATTGAAGCGGCAGTTGGTGCAAATGCAGTCTATGCTGATACGTGGGTTTCGATGGGTGATAAAACACCGCTTGAGCAAGTTAAAGCTAAGTATATGCCGTATCAGCTAAATCAGGCATTGCTTGAGAAGACTGGCGCACAAACTGTGCTGCACTGTCAGCCGGCTCATCGAGAGTTTGAAATTACCTCTGAGGTAATGGATGGCCCGGCATCAAAAATTATTCAACAAGCAGAGAACCGTATGCATGCGCAGAACGCTCTTCTTGTGACATTACTAAATCCAAATTTTGTTTAAGGAACACCAATGAGTTCAATTAAAAAAGTCGTATTAGCCTATTCTGGTGGTCTAGATACATCGGCAATCGTGCCTTGGTTAAAAGAAAACTATGGCTGTGAAGTAATTGCCTTTGTTGCTGATGTAGGTCAAGGCGCTGAAGAACTAGAAGGCGTTGAAGCAAAAGCGATTGCTTCAGGTGCGTCTGAGTGTCATATAGTTGATTTAAAAGATGAAATGGTAAGTGATTATATTTACCCAACATTAAAAACTGGCGCTATTTACGAAGGTACGTACTTACTTGGTACGTCTATGGCTCGTCCGATTATTGCTAAAGCACAAGTTGAAATTGCTCGTAAAGTAGGAGCCGATGCGCTTTCGCATGGTTGTACGGGTAAAGGTAACGACCAAGTGCGTTTTGAATCATGTTTCGCTGCCCTTGCGCCAGACCTAAAGGTGATTGCACCGTGGCGTGAGTGGGACTTATCAAGCCGTGAATCATTACTTGATTACCTTGCAGAGCGTAATATTCCGTGCTCTGCCTCTGCGACAAAAATTTATAGCCGTGATGCAAACGCATGGCATATTTCACACGAAGGTGGTGAGCTTGAAGATCCATGGTGCCAACCAAGTGATCAAGTATGGACTTGGACTAACTCTCCTGAACAAGCTCCTAATGAAGCTGAATATGTGACATTAAATGTTGTTGAAGGCGAAGTGGTTGCTGTGAATGGTGAATCACTAAAACCGTATGACTGCTTAGTTAAATTAAATAACATTGCTGCGCCACATGGTGTTGGTCGTGTTGATATCGTAGAAAACCGTTTAGTAGGCATGAAGTCGCGTGGTTGTTATGAAACGCCAGGAGGCACTGTGATCATGGCTGCATTACAAGCTGTTGACGAACTAGTGCTAGATAAATCAAGCCGTAAATGGAAAGAAGTACTTGGCGGTGAGTTTTCACACTTAGTGTATGACGGTCGTTGGTTTACACCGTTAAAAGACTCAATTTTAGCGGGGGCGGAGTCTCTGGCTAAATTGGCAACAGGTGAAGTAGTACTGAAGCTTTATAAAGGCCAAGTAACTGCGGTACAGAAGAAATCTCCAAACAGCCTTTACAGCGAAGATTTTGCAACCTTTGGTGAAGATGATGTTTATGATCAATCACATGCAGAAGGCTTCATTCGTTTATTCTCGCTTTCTAGCAGAATCTCAGCACTAACGAAAAAGTAATTTTATTATCGCCCCGCTTTGCGGGGCGATAGCCCAATTTGGAGACAGTTCAATGGCATTATGGGGCGGACGTTTTTCTTCGGGTCCAGATGAAGCGTTTAAACAATTTAACGACTCACTTCCTTTCGATTATCAGCTTGCAGAGCAAGATATTATTGGCTCAGTTGCATGGGCAGGTGCTTTAAAGCAAGTTGATGTTTTAAATCAGCAAGAGTATGACGATCTTGTTGCAGCACTGAATACTTTGTTAGAAGAAGTTAAAGCTAATCCACAAGCTGTTGCAGTTGCAGGTCATGAAGATATTCATTCATATGTTGAGTCAGCACTGATTGACAAAGTAGGTGATTTAGCAAAGAAACTGCACACCGGTCGTAGTCGTAACGACCAAGTTGCTACAGACTTCCGCTTATGGTGTCGTGACACCGCAGAGCACATCTTAACAGCAATTAGTGACTTAAAAGCGGAGTTTGTTGCCTTAGCTGAGCGTGAACTCGGTACTATTTTACCGGGCTACACACACTTGCAGCGTGCTCAACCTGTGTTATTTAGCCATTGGTGTATGGCTTATGTTGAAATGCTTGAGCGTGATGAAAGCCGGTTAAATGATGCCAAAAACCGTATGAATTATTGCCCATTAGGTAGTGGTGCATTAGCAGGCACTGCGTACCCAATTGACAGGCAGGTTCTTGCCGAGGGGCTAGGTTTTACCGGGGCAACACGCAATAGTCTTGACGCTGTATCTGACCGTGACTTTGTGGTTGAGCTATTAAGCTGTGCATCAATTTCGATGATCCACTTATCGCGTATGGCTGAAGATCTGATTTTTTATAATTCAGGTGAAGCGGGCTTTATAGAGCTTTCAGATGGCGTAACCTCTGGCTCATCATTAATGCCACAGAAAAAGAACCCTGATGCATTAGAATTGATCCGTGGTAAAACAGGCCGTGTTTTTGGTGCATTTAGCGCCATGATGATGACATTAAAAGCGTTGCCACTAGCCTACAACAAAGACATGCAAGAAGATAAAGAAGGCTTGTTTGATGCAATGCCAACTTGGCTTGCTTGTATTCATATGGCGCAAGCATGTATTAAAGGTATCAAAGTAAAAGCTGATAAAACGCTTGCAGCAGCTAAAGGTGGACACTCAAATGCGACCGAGCTTGCAGACTATTTAGTTGCTAAGGGAATTCCATTTAGAGAGGGTCACCACATTGTAGGAACCTTAGTGCAAATGGCTATTGCCCAAGGGAATAACTTAGAAGATTTAAGTTTAGAAGAATTTAAGTCTGTACATAGTATTTTTGAGTCAGATGTTTATCCTGTACTAGAGATAGATGCTTGTATTAAAGCCCGCCGAGCTCTTGGTGGCACTTCATTAGAGCAAGTGTCGAGCGCAATTAAGCAGGCAAAAAAAAACAGCAAATAACGGTTCGTGATGCAAACTTAGGTGATGTTGAATCGATAGCAAAGCTTATCCAATATTGGGCTGCGGTAGGTGAAAACCTTCCGCGAGCTAAAAGCGATATGGTTCATTCAATCAACGAGTTTGCTGTTACACAATGTAATAACAAAATTACTGGCTGCGCATCACTATATATCTATGATACCGGTCTTGCCGAGATCCGCTCGTTAGGCGTTGATCCACAAGCAAAGGTGTCGGGACAAGGTAAGCTACTTGTTGAGCACTTACTTGTAAAAGCCAAAAAATTGGCGCTTAGCAGGATCATTGTACTTACGCGTGTGCCAGAATTTTTTGCAAAGCAAGGGTTTAGCCACTGTAGTAAAGACAGCTTGCCCGAGAAAGTTATAAAAGACTGTGAGCTTTGCTTACGAAAAGATAATTGCGATGAAGTTGCAATGGAATTCATTTTAAAGCCAAGTACTAAAGCGGTGATCCCGTGTAAATGCGTGGCTTAAATTCCCTGGATAGAAAAAACGCACGGTTACCCCTGTGCGTTTTTTTATGTCTAATAATAAGCTGAAGATCAAAAAGATCATATGTTAACGAAAAGTTGGATCGCTAATTGCTTTTAGATTAGTGTGGTGGCAACATCACATTAATGCACAAAAAAGCGTCAAAAAAAATGAGAACGCTTAACAAGTTACATATTTCATGTAAACCTTGGTGCAACAACAATTAACTTAAAGGAATTATCTTATGCAAATTTCAAATAATAGCCAATTGCAAATGCAAGCATACAGCCAAATGCAACAAACTAAGCCAGCTTTGGAACAAACTACTAGTAATAAAACCCTGCAATCTGATACAGTAACTTTATCAAGTGAAGCACTGTCTTTATCAGGTGGTGCAGAGATTCAACGTGGCGGTGGTGCAATGCTTCCACCTAGCAAGAAAGAGTACTAGGAACTGAATGTCTTTTATAGAGCAACTAGGTTTTTTTTCCCTGTCTGCGATGAGTGCATGGGGATTTTTAATGGCGTTCTTTTTTAATATTTTTGTCTATTGCATAGACGAAAATAAAAGAAAAACCACGTTGCTCTTTAGTTCTTTTATTATGATGCTCTCTTATTTAGGGGGAGATTACTTTTTTAATTGGATAACTTACACTGCAACAACATTTCTAGATTGGGCTCTTTACGATCTGGCTACGCTAATATTCTTAGCTATTTCTTTCTTTGTAATTAAACGAACGACTCCTTCATTCATTTATCTTATTGTAGGCTTGATAATAAACACTATTTTATTCCTTGCAGTTTACTTGGACGTTGAAGTTTATAAAAATACAACTCATTGGATACTCTGGGATATTTATTCGCTTGGAGTTAACATTGTCGATTTTACGATGATTATTGCTTTAATAGTTGATCGTGACTTTCTCTTGTTAAACAAGTTAAAAAACGCAGTTTTTTCTGCTTCAAATACCCAAAGCTTAGCTTAAATATTTTCAATATGTACATAAGTGATGTTGTTGGAAGCTTGATAGGCTCCTTTATTGAGTGGGGGTTTTTGATGGCTTTTCTTTGCAATCTAGTGACTCACATAAATAAACCAGATAAACGCCTTGTTATCTTGGCATTTATCATGATGGTTTCGTACTTTTTAAGCGGTATTTTTAATTTTTCAGTTTATAGCTATATGAACTGGTTTTATTTTGACCTACTTACAATAACAGTCATATTTTCTTGGGGTTACTTTGCAAAGATCAGCTCTTTTTGCGCTCTTTATTACGCAATATTGGGATTATTTTTGAATTCCCTTTTGATGCTCTCAATTTATGTAGATATTGTACTTCTCGAAAACCGGACTCCATGGGGACTTTGGAGTATTTACTCTTTTGGTGTCAACATTATAGACATTACAATGATAATTGCATTGATCACAAACCGTGACTTTTTGTTTATTTTTAAGTTAGGTAAAGCTATAGAGAGTAAAGTTATTTTCTTTTCTAAAGAGTTTTCAAAAAGTGGTGCTAACGTTTCATAATGCCTTTTGTAAATTGAAGTCAAAAAGTTTGACGTTTGTATAATGCTTAAATTAATCCAAGAAAACTTTGGGGTCTATCTCGCCGCATTTATTATGTGGGGGTTTCTGATGTCTTTTTTATATAACATGGTGAAGAAGTCGTCTACGCCAAATGGTGACAAAACACTAATGTGGATGTCGCTGGCACTGTTTATCTCTTATATGATGAGTGATCCATTACTAAATATAGCGCTAGGCTATAATATTCTAGACTCGAGCTTTGCTTATATGATCTGGGCTGTTTCGGATCTACTAATACTTTTAATTATTAGCTTAATTGCTCGTGGCAGAAAGGTAACTTTGGTGCCAGCAAAGCTCTATATTTTTACTGGGCTTTTGATCAACACATCGCTTTTTCTAGGTATGTATTATGACATCAATTATGCCTATACGGGTGATTGGTGGTTCTGGAGCTTTTATACAGTTACAGTCAATGTCATGGACATCATGATGCTCATTGCACTTTTCTCTAATAAAGACTTTTTGGGGCTGGTGCGGCTCTATAAGGGCTTAACAGGTCAAGCTAGGCTAGCTTGACCTCAATTAGTTAAAAGCGGTATTCCCAGCTGGTTCTGAGGGCCGTGTTGGTTTCGTTGTTATCGTTTAATTCATCTCTTGAAATTAATCCAGTTACTTTCCAAAGACCGCTGAGTAATGCTTGTTGATAGCCTACTTCTAACTGCAATTGGCTACTCTTAATGATATTTTCACTATCAATCCAGCGTAGTTTAGCATGTCCGCCATAGCCGTTGAGGGTGTGATAATAAGCCCCAAGCACTGCTGATTTACTTTGCTCTGGTGTTGAGCTGCCAATTAAACGCGAGCGCTGGGTATAGCTGCCTGAGCCATACACACAGTCACTGGCAATATTACATTGTTGCTGAGTATTCGAGTATTCGAGATACGTTTTTAGCAAGCTATCAGTTGTACCAAAGTAGCTTTCAAAGCCAACGGTGTAAAACGGCTCACTTGGTGCCAAACCGCTTTCGTTGCGGCCCATTAATTCACCATATATGGCAATAGGAACCGACATTAAAGTGGTTGAGTATTTAACATCAATCCCCGTTAAACGATGCGTTTGCTCGTTATTCTCAAGATTAATAGGAGCTAATTCTGGAGTTGTTAAATAGTCAGACCCAGCTGTATTAACAGCCACTTCTAAACCATTTAAAGGGGTACTAGCAAACCTCAACGCCCAATAATCACCTTTGTCGCTTGTATTCAAATATGGCTTTTGTTTGGCATAAATACCAGTCAGTTGCCAATTACCAATAAATGATAACCAACTTGGGCCTACATATTGAGTATTCGCTCTTGTGAAACGCAAACCTTTCATGGGGGCTGCATTATTTGATAGTAGTAACGCGTTATCGTTACTTGGTCCCCACCAATGACTGACTTGCTCGGCACTGAGTGACCAATTACCAACCAACACCGCTAAATAGCTATCTTGGTAGTTTACATGCTGTTCGTCGAGTGCATCATCTGCGTAATTAACACTCACTTTTGCACTTACACGTTTACCCGTTATTGAACCGTAGCTATTAACACCGCTTTGCTGTTGATGGCGTTTACCAAACCCTTGTTGAGTATCAGTGCTGCCATTGTAGTTTAGTCGAACACCTGAATCTGTTTTTTGCTTGGCAATATTTAACGCGTGTTTCACATGTTGATAAGCAAATTGAGACTGTTCATCAAGTTGATTGCTATCTACAAGGCTAAGATCGCGAGCAATACCTTGCCACATCAAAGGGTAGCTATTTATAGGCTGTTTAATCACACCTTGGTTAAATAACATCTCGATTGAGGCGCGTAATAATGGATCGTCACTTTCAACCCAAGGGCCTGCTATAGTCGGTGTCGAGACCATAAAAAAGGCCCCTAGGGTAAGTATTTTTTTTAGCTTCATCCGCGAATTTTTTCCTGTAAAGCTTTAGCAACAATAGGATCAACAAACTCGCTAACATCACCATTGTGTCTTGCTACTTCTTTTACTAAGGTTGATGAGATAAACGAATTTTTTTCGGCGGGTGTTAAAAATACACTTTCTAAATCAGGGTTAAGTCGACGGTTCATATTGGCTAATTGAAACTCGTAATCAAAGTCAGAAACAGCTCGAATACCGCGAATGAGCACTTCAGCTTTATGGTCGCGAGCTAAATCTGCTAATAGTCCAGAAAAACCAATTACACTCACATTATCTAGGTGTGCCAAGATGTTATTAGCAAGTTCAACGCGCTCATCAAGCGTAAAACACGGCTGTTTACTTGGGTTGTGCGCAATAGCAACGATGACATGGTCGAACATTTTCGCTGCTCGGTGAATTAAGTCAGTATGGCCATTTGTAAGTGGGTCAAATGTACCCGGGTATATTGCAGTAACGTTCATAACTATCAGCGATTTAGAAATTTGCCTGCTATATTAACAGTGTTTTAGCCTGTCTGCAGCTTAGAAAATACGCGTATCTTATTAGATTGTAAAACCCATCTAAGGTACTGCACCGATTGAGGTTATTATTTTTCAAGGTAGTATTTAATTGTCACGCATTTGTTTATACTGCTTGGCTTAGCAGGGCAATAGAATGCAATAACCACAACAACAGAGTAAACAGCATATGAGTACAAAGGATAAAATCATACACACCAGCATCGAGTTATTTAATCGCCACGGTGAGCGTGCTATTACAACCAACCATATTGCTGCACATATGGGCATTAGCCCTGGTAACTTGTATTACCATTTTAAAAATAAAGAAGACATTATCCGTCATATCTTTGCTTTGTATAGTGAACATTTACATACGCATTTTAAACCCTTGTCTCCTGATGATGATGCACTTGAAAACCTAGCAGGTTACCTTGATTCGCTGTTTGAACTGATGTGGCGTTATCAATTTTTTTATGACAATTTGGGTGATATTTTATCTCGCGATGAAGTATTAAAAAAAGATTACATTGATTTTCAAGCGGCGTTGCTAGAGCAAGTGAAAGAAGTTTTATTAGCACTTCGTGCTGGCGGTATCATCTGTATTGAAGATGATGATGTCACAGAGCTTGCACACATGTTAAAAATGACGGTTAGCTTTTGGACCCCGTATATAAAGGCGCGTCGCTTAAGTGGTGAGTTAGCAAGGGAAGATATCTACAATGGTATTTTAAAAGTGCTATTGCTGTTAAAAGCGCATTGCACAGAGCAGCATTTACCACAGGTAAATCAGCTAAGGGCAAAATATTTAGCGCTCAGCGAAGCCTCAGATCCTGAACAATAACCCCAGACAAGCAGTTTATTTCCTAGACGCTATAATTTTTGTTATAATCGCGCGCCCTTGAGGTTGGTATGCCTCGGGGCGTGTGAATCCCACAGTCTAAGAGTGAACTATGCTTAAATTTATCGTCAAATTACACCCTGAAATCGCTATCAAGAGTAAATCTGTTCGTAAGCGTTTTACCAAGTTATTAGAAAATAACATTAAGATCGTCTTACGTCGTGTTGACGAAAAAGTACAAGTTAGAAACAACTGGGATAATATTTCGGTTGTGAGCCTTTTAGATTCTGAGCAAGTTCGCCTAGATATCATCGATGGCTTAAAACGCATTCCGGGTATTGTGCAATTTATCGAAGTTACAGAAACAGACTTTGATTCGTTAGACGATATTTATCAAAAAGCCCTTGAGCTAATTGGCCACACTATCGAAGGTAAAACATTCTGTGTGCGCTGTAAGCGTTCGGGTAAACACGATTTCACTTCTAGCGATGTAGAGCGTTATGTTGGTGGTGGCTTAAACCAGCATGTTGCAGGTGCAAGCGTAAAACTATCCCATCCTGAAGTAACCATTCGTTTAGAAGTGCGAGATGATAAAGCGTATATCGTTACTGAAACTCACTTAGGTATGGCAGGCTTCCCGTTACCAACACAAGAAGATGTACTGTCACTTATGTCGGGTGGCTTTGACTCAGGTGTAGCAAGCTACCAGATGATCCGCAAAGGCGCGCGAACTCACTTCTTATTCTTTAACCTAGGTGGGGCAGCTCACGAAATCGGTGTTAAACAAGCCAGTTATTATATCTGGAAACAGTTTAGCTCTACCCATAAGGTAAAGTTTGTCACTGTAGATTTTGAACCTGTTGTAGCTGAAATCTTAGAAAATGTAGAAAACAGTCAAATGGGTGTGGTGCTTAAGCGTATGATGATGCGTGCAGGTAGCCAAGTTGCAGAAAAGTTAGGTGTGCAAGCATTAGTAACAGGTGAAAGTATTGGCCAAGTATCAAGCCAAACACTGGCTAATCTAAGCGTGATTGACCGTGTAACTGAAACTTTAATCATTCGCCCGTTAATCCAACACGACAAGCAAGATATTATTAATATTGCTCGTAAAATTGGTACCGCAGAAATGGCAGAAAGCATGCCTGAATACTGTGGTGTGATTTCTAAAAAGCCAACGGTTAAAGCCAAAATTAAAACGATTCTTGCCGAAGAAGCTAAATTTGATTTTGACGTGTTAAATACGGTTGTTGAAAATGCCCGTGTGATGGATATCCGCGATATCGACACCGAAGCTAAGCAAGAAGTAAAAGAAGCCGAGTCTGTATCTGATTTACCAAAGGGAGCGGTTGTTGTTGATATTCGCTCACCTGAAGAAGAAGACGCAAATCCACTTGAACTTGAAGGTATTGAAGTTGTGCATTTACCTTTCTTCCGCTTAGCGACTAAATTTGGTGACTTACCAAAAGATAAAGAATATTACTTATACTGTGCTAAAGGTGTGATGAGTCAGCTTCAAGCGCTGATCTTACACGAAGAAGGCTTCAGCAACGTAAAAGTGTATCGTCCGTAAGGGATGGTGATAAAAGCGCGACATGTTCGCGCTTTTTTAATGCCTGAAATAATTGTCAGAAGCTAGTAACTTTACTCTTTCCTCTAGTAGCTAGCTTTTTATTTTTATCATACTCAGCATGGCTTGGTTATACGGTGTTTTTACACCTAGCTTAGCGCCTTGTTCACACACATAACCACAAATTGCATCTATTTCTGATTGTCGGTTATGGCTTATATCTTGCTGCATAGAAGAAAAGTTTTCTGCAGTTGCAGTCATCACCGAGTAGGCTTGATCAAGTGCCTCACAAAGCTTTACATCAACACCTTGTTTATTGGCTACCAGACACGCTTCACTCAGTAAATTAATGATGCGAGTGCTAAATTGCGGTGCACGGAGTTGGCCATTTTTAACGTTATGGATTGCTGTTAACGGGTTAATGGCAATATTGACTAACAGTTTTTGCCAGCGCAATGAGTGAATATCATCACTCACTGAAAAGTGTGGCAGGCTGCTAAATAGATGGTCAAGTTCATTGAGCTTTTCAGTTGCTGCTGCATTACATGCGCCAAGCACACTTTCGCCATTTCCTGTGTGGTTTACACTATAGGGCGTTGCTTTAAAGCCAGCTAAACGAGTTGTTAGAAACGATAACCCTTGAGTGTCTAATAGTTGGGCATTAAGTTCATCGACATTACCCATACCATTGTGAGAAATAACAAGTTGGCAGTTTTTAGTAAGGTAAGGTTTTATTTGCTTAAAAGCAGCTTGCACCTGAAATGCTTTAACAGTAATTAACACCAAGTCAAAGGGTGGCGATTGATTTAATTCTGCATAATTAATAAGGCGCGCTTTAATAGGATGTGATTTGCCATTACTTGCTTGATAAAAACGCGTGGTCAGGGTTGGCTTACGAGTCAGTAATGTGATGTCATGTTGTGCAGATAAAAAATGGCTAAATAGCAGGCCTATTGCGCCATCACCCACTACTAATAAATTAGCCATTACGTTGCTTACTACCTAAATGAAAGCCAAGCTTTATAGCAAAATAGCTTACAGCACCAATAAAGTCAGCGATAAAGTCACCAACTGAGGCTTGGCGATAAGGCAGCATATCTTGCATAAATTCAATGGCGGCTCCGTAGCCCGCTAACAGTAAAATTTGTACCATTAGAGGTAACTTAAATGCCTTGTCCATCACCAAAGCGAGTATGAAGAAGATACCAAAGTGCGCTACTTTATCGACGTGAGGAAACAGGTTGCCAACCCCTTTAATTTCTTTGGCAAATAAAATCGTAAAGCCAATAATGCTGGCTAAAAAGATAACTTGGTAAACACGCCTTGTCACAATAACCCCTAAAAATGCCGAAATTGAATGGCCAGTATATCAAACAATTTTTGCATCGCACCTGAACAAATCGGATAAAAATAGAAAGAATCGACAAATAAGCGTTATAATTGCCAACCATAAACGAATTTAAAAAAGACTATGTTAGGAGAACCCCATGCCTTCATTTGATATTGTTTCTGAAGTAGAAATGAACGAAGCGCAGAATGCAGTAGATAATGCAAAGCGTGAACTAGAGACGCGTTTTGATTTTCGTGGTGTTGATGCATCAATCGAACTAAGTGACAAAGTAATTAAGTTAAAAGCTGAAGCACCACAGCAAGTGATGCAACTTTTTGACATTCTTGCAGCAAAAATTTCAAAGCGTGGTTTGGATGTATCTAGCCTTGAATTAAGAGACGAGTCACGTAGCGGCAAATACGTAATGCGTGACGTTGCACTTAAGCAAGGTATCGAAAAAGACGTAGCGAAGAAAATCGTTAAGTTAATTAAAGACTCAAAAATCAAAGTACAAGCCGCGATTCAAGGTGAAGAATTACGTGTAACTGGTAAAAAACGTGATGATTTACAAGAAGCAATGCAAGTTGTTCGTACTGCTGATTTAGGTCAACCATTCCAGTTCAAAAACTTCCGCGATTAAAACTTATAGCTTTAAGCTGTAAGTTTTAAGCTATAAGCCAGTAAGTTTCTGAGCTTTACAAGGAGCGTATCATGAGACGAATATTAGGTTACAGAGAAAAAGATATCTTCTAGCTATTTTCAGCTAGAGGATATTTATGTCAGTAAAAAACAAAACAATTGACCGTAATAAATACGGTAAAATAAACAGAAAATACACAGGTCCACACAGTACTTATTTTTATCAACAAACACCAAGTTGGTGGGTAAAAATGACGATGACTAAGCCAAGAAGACGCTTAAATAAAGCACTTTGCAAGCGTGTGATGAATGGTGCTGACCCAGAAGGAATTGTTTTTCCGTTAGGAAACTCAAAACCTCATGAGTATTTCTGGTAATTATTTGTTTGATAAAAGCCAATCACCGTGTGATTGGCTTTTTTACTTTCGGCTTACGGCTTACAGCTTAAAACTTGTCTTTAGCGGTATAGCCGTCCATTGACATTCTTTCCTAAAATCATCACAATAGCAGCCTATTTTCAAGGTGCTTGCTGTATCTACAAAGATACGTGTTATTTCAAAGGGTGAAATAGTCGCAAGATAATCGGGAAGTTGGTGCGTTTTCAGGGAGAAAACAATGCCAACACTGCCCCCGCAACGGTAATGTGTATGCCATACATACGCAGAGTCCGGAGACCGGCCTTGAAGTAACTTACTATTTGCGTGTGCGGTGGGCACAGGCTAGGGGATATCATGCTAAATAAATCTGCGTTAGGCGTAGCGATTGCTGCTGCGTTGTCTTTTTCTGTATCTGCTGACGAGCAATCAATCGAGCACATCACAGTTACTGCCAATAAATTCGAACAATCAATTAATGATGTATTAGCCAGTGTTACAGTTATTGACCGTGCTGATATTGAGGCAAGTTATGTTCGTGACTTACCAAGCTTACTGGCAACTCAAGCTGGCTTTCAAATTAATGCCAATGGTGGTTTTGGGCAAAGCTCAGGTGTTTCATTACGTGGTGCAAGCTCTCGTCATACGCTTATTTTAATTGATGGTGTACGTACAGGATCAGCAACACTTGGCTATAAAAGTATTAGCAATATTCCTTTAAACAGTATTGAACGTGTTGAAGTAGTAAAAGGCTCACGTGCTGCAGTATATGGTTCTGATGCGCTAGCGGGTGTGATCAATATCATTACGCGTAAAGCACAAAATACGACTTTAGATGTCACTTTTGGCTCAGATGCTTATCAAGAGTATCAAGTGGCGACAGGCGGTCAGTTTGCGGGCGTTGATGTTGCTGTTAATGCCGGCTATGAAAAAACAGATGGCTTTGATGTGCTGCAAGGTTTAGCGCCAGATGAAGACGGCTACGAGAACAAAAACCTTGGCTTTACTCTAGGTTATCAAAATGAGCAACTAGGTGAGTTTTTAGCGCAAGCACAATACTCAGAAGGCGAAGCACAATACGATAGTGCCTATAGCCCAGCAGACAGTACGGTAGAAAAAGGCGAGTTCGAAAATTACCAAGCTTCACTAGGTTGGAAAAAAGCTTTCGACAAACAAAGCCATGCCATTGATATTGCCATATCAAGTGATAGTTCAGATGACTCACGTATTGATTACACAGGCGCAACGGTGGTCGATAAGTTTGAAACTGAGCGTGAGCAAATTGATTACAATGGCCAATACTTTTTCAATCAAGCGCTGACTCTTAGTGGCGGTTTGAATTGGTATAAAGATGAAGTGAACACTAACTCTGGTACTTACTTAAAAGACAGCCGTGAAGTATTCGCTGCGTTTGTTGGCGCTTATTATGACGACGAACAAGTACTGGCAAACCTGACCGTTCGCCAAGATGATGATCAGCAGTTTGGTGATGAAACAACTTACACAGCCGCTGTTGGCTATCACTTAAATGACATCGCCACATTCCGTGTAAGTCAAAGTACTGGTTTTAAATCTCCAACTTTTAATGACCTATATTATCCAGGCTCGGGTAATCCAGAGTTAAACCCTGAAACATCAGATAACCAAGAGCTAGGCCTATCACTCAATGTGAATGATATTAGCCTTGATATTGCGATTTTCCGCAGCGAAATCGACAACAAAATCGCCTGGGCGCCAAATGCATCAGGGCAGTGGATCCCAACTAATATAAACGAAGCTCGCCACGAAGGTGTTGAGTTTAGCTTTAAAAACCAAGTGTTTGGCTTTGATCACAGTTTTAACTTTACCTACCTTTCAGCGGAAGATACTGAGACAGGTCAGTCTCTAACCTATGTGTCAAACCACACTGTGAATTGGTCATTAAACAAAGCATGGGGTGATTTTGATGCCGGTATTGATATGCAATACCGTGGTGACCGTGATGGCAAGCTAACTCACTTACCTTCGTATACGTTATGGAATTTAGTTGGTCACTACCAAGCGACTGACAACTTAACTGTGTCACTACGTGTAGAAAACCTATTCGATAAAGAGTACAACGCCGTTGACGCCTATGGCACTGACTTAGATGGTGACTTTATCAACGACGAGTTTTATTACTACAACACGGCCGAGCGCCGCTTGTTTGTAGGTGCCCGTTATCAGTTCTAATAATAAGGAAAATTATTAGTTCTGCGTCTAAAAGCTCGCTACCTACTTAGCGAGCTTTTTTCATTTTAGTTTATCAGCGAAGTATTGACCGAATTTCTCAAGTTTAGGCGCTATAAGGATACTGCAATAACCTTGATTCGGGTTTTCATTGTAATAGTCTTGGTGATATTGCTCTGCTGGGTAAAAGTTCGATATTGGGCTAAGCTCAGTGACAATTGGCTCACGAATTTGCTTCTGTAAAGCTGCTAACATCGTTTGCGCTTCAGCTTTTTGTTGCTCAGTATGATAATAAATAACACTACGATACTGTGTGCCTACATCGTTGCCTTGTCGATTTAATTGTGTGGCATCGTGTAAAGTAAAGAACATTTCAAGAAGGGTATTATAGCTCACAATACTGCTGTCAAAATCGAGCTGAACAACCTCAGCATGACCCGTTAAGCCAGTACATATTTGCTGATAACTTGGGTTTTCAATTTCACCGCCTGCATAGCCAGAGCTGACATTAAGCACGCCTTTCACTCGTCTAAATGCGGCATCAATACACCAAAAGCAGCCACCGCCAAAAGTAGCTATTTGTATGTTGTTATCCATCGTTTATTCCCTCACTGTTTTGCTGACTATAGCTGAAAAAACAAAACGCCGTAAAGACGGCGTTTTATTGTTGCTTAAAGACAGTTCTAAATTTCTTCCAACGGTTTGTCTTTAGCTTGTTGTTCTAACTTGCTTTGTAAATACTCAGGCGACTGAGTATTACGGGCTAGGGCAGTATATGCTGCTGGCACAACAAATAGAGTTAGTAAGGTTGCCACTATTACACCTGTAAATACCACCACACCAATTACCATACGGCTCTCTGCACCCGGGCCACTTGCAAGTACCAGTGGTACCGAGCTCATAACTGTGGTCAGTGAGGTCATAATAATCGGGCGTAAACGCTGCGTTGCCGCTTGGGTAATCGCTTCGTTAAATTCAACGCCTTTATCACGCAGTTGGTTGGCAAACTCAACGATTAAGATACCGTTTTTCGCACTTAAACCAATCAGCATTACGATACCAATTTGGCTGTAAATGTTCAGAGTGAGATCTGTGTACCAAAGGCCAAATAATGCGCCGACTAAGCCAAGCGGAACAGTCAACATAATCACAAATGGGTGAATAAAGCTTTCAAACTGTGCAGCAAGAACTAAGAAAGTTACTGTGAGCGCAAGAATAAACACATAGGTCATTGCTGATGCGCCTTCATAGAACAGTTGCGACTCACCTTTATAGTCAATTGCACCATCGATGTCGTTTTCTTCAGCGGCAACTTGATTTAAGAAATTAAGCGCTTCTTCTAGGGTATAACCATCGGCTAAGTTTGCACTTAACGTAATTGCGCGCATACGGTTATAACGATTTAAACGCGATGCGGTGGCTTCTTCTTTTAAACTAATTAAGCTATCTAGCGGCACTAATTCGCCACTGCGTGATTTTAAGTAGATATTTGAGATATCGGTCGGGTTCGCAAAGTCTTCTTTAGTACCTTTAAGTATCACATCGTATTCTTCACCACGGTCAATAAAGGTTGTTACGCGGCGCTGCCCCAACATGGTCTCGAGAGTGCGGCCTACATCAGACACCGAAACCCCTAAGTCCGCTGCTTTGTTTTTATCAATGTTGATTAAAAACTGCGGGAATGTTTCTTTATAATCATGGTCGATTCTTACCAAGCCTGGGTTTTTCTCTGCACGCTTAATAATGCGGTCTCGCCAATCGGCTAGTTGGTCGTAATCATTACCTTGCAGTACAAACTCAATAGGACGTGATGAGCCACCGCCGCCAATACCACGGCGCATAATTGCAAACGCACGCACATCAGTTACTTCGGTCATTTTACTGCTTATCTCGTCCATTACTTCCCAGGTTGAGCGCTTACGCTTATCCCAGTCAGCCATGCCAATGATAGCAACACCACCTTGACCACCCCAGCCAGGCACACGAACAAGCACTCGGCTTAATTCACCAGACTCAGAGTAAGGCATTAAACGTTCTTCAATTTTCGCCATGTTGGCTGCGTTATTTTCATAACTTGCACCCTCAGGCCCACTCATCATGATAAAGAAAGTACCCCGGTCTTCTTTTGGCGTAAGCTCTGATGGTACTTTTTGAAATAGCATAAAGCTGGCAACACCGGCCAAAATCATGGTTAGTAGTAAGCTCCACTTACGGCCCATATTAGAAGTAAGTGAGTTACGATAAGCATTTTCGATTTTGGCGAAGGTTTTATCCATCCACTGGCTAAATTTACTCTCTTTTTCAGAAGCCTTGAGTACTTTTGAACACAGTGCCGGAGAAAGTGTTAATGCCGTAATACTAGAAAAGAACACAGCAGCACTAACAGCCATCGCAAACTCGGTAAATAAAGCACCAATACGGCCATCCATAAACACCAGCGGTACGAACACAGAGATGAGGACGAGGGTAGTGGCAATAATCGCAAAACCAACTTCACGAGCACCACGAAACGCAGCCAATAAAGGTGGCTCGCCTAACTCAATGCGGCGGTGAATATTTTCTAGCATAACAATCGCGTCATCTACCACTAAACCGATAGCCAATACCAGTGCTAGCAGAGTTAATAAGTTGATTGAGTAGCCCATAGCAAGCAAGAACATAAAGCTACCCACTAACGCAACAGGTACTGTCACAGCAGGGATAAGCGTTGCGCGAATATTACCTAAAAATAAGTAGATAACTAACACTACCAGCGCCATTGAAATCGCAAGCGTTCTATATACTTCGTCAATTGATTCTTTGATGAAAATTGATGAGTCGTAGCTGTCTTGAATAGTGGTGCCTTCTGGCAAGTTACGCTTAATTTTTTCGAGCTCAGCGCGGGCGTTATCAACCACGGTAAGCGTGTTCGCTTTGGCTTGTTTTACAATACCCAAACCAATCATGTTACGGCCATTACCACGGAACAGGCTTTCGTCGTCAGCGGCTTCTAAATGAACATCAGCTACTTCACCTAAACGCACCAAATAGCCATCTTCACCACGTTTAATTACTAAATTTCTAAAATCTCGCTGATCTTTATAACTACGCGCGGTACGTACTGTAAAGTCACGGTCGATAGATTCAATTTCACCGGCGGGTAATTCAACGTTTTCTGTACGTAATGTATTTTCAATATCGCTACTGGTAATGCCGCGTGCAGCCATCGCTTTACGGTTTAGCCAGATTTTCATAGCGTATTTACGCTCACCACCAACGCGCACGTTAGAGACACCATCAACAACGGCTAATCGATCAACAATAAAGCGTTGTGCGTAATCAGATAACTGCAATGAATCCATGGTGGTACTGTTTAGTACGAACCACGCGATTGGGCTTTCATCACTGTTTGATTTAGAGACCTCAGGCGGGCGAACCTGCTCTGGTAAGCTATCAAGAGCACGGGCTACACGTTCGCGTACATCGTTAGATGCGGCATCAATGTCGCGGCTGATATTAAACTCAATGGTGATGTTAGAGCGACCATTACGGCTTGATGAGTTAATGCTTTTGATGCCCTCAATACCCGAAATGCGATTTTCGAGTACTTGGGTGATTTTAGTTTCGATAATTTCTGCACTGGCACCGGTATAGTCAGTGCTTACACTAACTATTGGCGTTTCAATATCAGGGTATTCACGCAGTGGTAGCATTGAAAATGCCACCAAACCAAAGGTGAGTAATAACAGGTTTATTACGATCGCAAAAACCGGGCGTTTAACGCTAGTATCTGTAATTTTCATGGTTTATCCCTTGATACTAACTTTACTGCCGGTACGAATTTTAATAATGCCCTCGGTCACAACTTGTTGACCATTTTCAAGACCTTTATCAATAGCAACCCAACCATCATGACGACCAGCAACATGTACTTCTACTTTGTTTGCTACACCGTCTTCAATTTGGAATACGTAGTGTTTGTCTTGTTGAGGGATTACGGCTTTTTCTGGCACCATTAATGCCTGACTTGAGCTTAGCTCCAATGCGGTGTTTAACAGCATACCAGGTCGTAATAAACCGCTTTCGTTAATAAAGCTTGCGGTGACTTCAACGCTGCGAGTAACAGAATCTATGCGCGAGCTGATGTGGGTCACTTTGCCTGTGAAGGTTTTATCAGGATAAGCATCATTTTGCGTCATCACTTTCATACCCAGTTGTAATTGCGCTAAGTACTTTTCAGGTACTTTAAAATCAACTTTAATGATGCTGATATCATCAAGGGTGGTGATGTTGGTAGTGTTGTTAACGTATGTACCGATAGAAATTTCTCGCTTGCCGAGTAATCCTGTGAAGGGCGCTTTGATGGTCATTTCAGCAAGCTTTGTTTTTGCACTTTCAAGTTGTGCTTCGGTTGCGTCTACGCGTGAAAGTTGCTCTTCTAATAACGATTTAGCGGTTGCTTGCGAGCGTGAAAGCTCGGTTAGACGGTCTAATTGGCGTTTTTCTTCGCGTAGGTTGATACTTAACTCTTTAACGGCGAGTTCTTCTTCTTGTGCTTGTAATTGTACGAGTTTTTGACCTTTACTTACTAAGTCGCCATCATTGAAAAAGATGTCAGTAACATAATCGTTTTGAGCGCTTCGTATGTAAATAGCCTGATTGGCACGTGCGCTACCTATTGCTTCAATAAGCACTGCGTTTTCTTCAGCGGTGACTGTGTGTGCTTTTACTTGCGTTGTGCGATCGCCAAAATTTGATTGCTCGCCTTGACTTGAAGGTAAGTACAAATAAATACATAACCCTAGCAATAGTGTGATAATAAAAGGAAAAAGAGCTTTACCGGATTGTGTAGAATACATCATCGTGTTACCAGAAAATTAGTTGAGAGTAGTGTACAAAATTAGTACGTGCCACGTATGTCAGATATCTCGTTTATTTGTGAATTTGGCGTAAAAGTTAAAAGTTCGGCAAATTTGTTCCTTTTATGAGATGAAAAGAGAGGTTTTGGTGTGAGTAAAGAACCAAAGTGTAATTATTGTTTAACGATCCGAAAGATAGTTTTGGTCACTATTGTTATGTTTATTTTTTATTTTTCGTTTTATGGATAAGCAAGCCCCTATTTTGCGAGTGCGAGCCCAAGCATCTCGACATGGTATTGAATGTTTACTTGTTGGGGGCATTGGGTTGGTGTTTATTATGTTGATTAACCTGCTTAGGCCTGGTGAGATCAGCATTATCGAAATATTTTTAGCAACAAGTTGTATTGCCGCTATTTTCATTGGCTTTTTAAAGACTCAAGAACCATATTATAGTTTTACTTTTTCTGGGAAATTACTTATTTTTCATCATAAAGCTGGCAATTGGCAGCTGAATCGCGATAATTTTTACCAAAGTGGTATACCAAAAGTGCATCTAGACCTCCAATACCTTGAGTTAAACGCAGTTGGTATTAAACTCAATAATATAGATGAATTTTTAACGCAGCTCCCTCCCAGAATTGCCGGGCGATTATTGATAGAGCAACGTCATTTATTTATGCAAGTTATTAAAAATCATTGCAAAAATGGCGATTGCCCATCAGAATGGCTTATAGAAGACACGGAATACACTGCCCCAAGTGGTCAGCTTTACAAAGGATTGATTGCTATGTTTGCTAATCGCACGCAGCATTTAAGGCAATTGACTGGATATGATTTATTATTGCCTGCCAATGTTCTTGATACTGACATTTGGCAATTTAGTGCAGATTTAAATCGTTGGAAGTTAAACCCAAACAAGTTTATTAATACTCGCTTAAATAATGAGCAGTAGGTGGTAGTAAGTAGGAACAGGCTATGAGTCAAGAACGTGCTTTTATTAAAAGCGGTCGCAACACGATTATTCATAAAGATAAGAAGCTCGACTTGGTGATCGTCAATGGCGAAACTCACCCACGAATTAAAGTGACCCAAAATGGCCTAGAGCCGTTCAAAGATGAACTGCCAAAAAACCGCCGTGAAGCCAAAGAACGTTATTTAGAAATGGTTTATATTTCAAGCACTGATGTGTTTGCAGAAGAAAAGCGACTACTGTTTATTCAAGCCCTTGATGGCAGAGAGTACAAAGTAGACTACAGTAAAGTCGGTACTAAATTGTTTGTCCGTATCCACCAAGAAAGTTACCTATAACCCTTAGCTTGGCACTTAATTTGCTTATTACTTCCTTATTTGTCAGTTCCTAATAAATTGGCGTGGTTAATTTAAGGTGGTAAATATGAGATTAGTGCTTCTTACCTTTGTTGCATTAACGGCACTATCGGCCTGTGGCGGAGGAGGTGGTTCAACTGAAACCCCACTTGCAGCGACTGTTAATGCAGGTCTTGATCAGCAAATTATCGAAAAAAGTGAGTTTACTGTTTCTGCGAAAGGCTCTCCCGCTGATGGTACGTTTACATGGCAACGCGTCAGTGGTCCTGTTATTGAAGGCTTTCCAGAACAAGGAGCTGAGCAAACACTGACTGCTCCTGATATTAAATTAGACTCAGAGCTTATTCTGAGAGTTAATTATCAAACGACGGATGGGCAACTGGTTTCTGACGAGGTGAGTATTTTTATCACCTCTAATAATCAATTGCCGGTCGCTGTAATCACTCAAATTGCCCCTGAAGAGCTGCCATCACAGTATAACGACACAATCGTACTCAGTGGTGCAGAGTCAATCGATATTGACGAAAATGGCTCCGTTGACAGCTATCTTTGGAATAAACTCGATGGCCCAGAGCTCATCGTTGATAGCTTTGAAAATCAAACAATCAGTTTTACCCACCCATTACTTGAATCAAATACGCCAATTACTTGGCGACTCACGGTGACTGATGACGAAGGCGGTTCAGCCAGTACCGAGCAAACATTTACCTTAAACAAAACTCTTGAAGTGATTATTGCCAATGCCGGTGAAGATCAACAAGTAATTGAGTTTGATACGGTCACTCTTGATGCCAGTGGTAGCGAAATTGTCACCGCAACGAAAGAGTGTTTTTGGCAGCAAATGAGTGGCGAAACGGTCACCCTTGCTAATCAAAATCAGTGTATTACCACTTTTGTTGCCCCTGATGTTGATACCGATACCGAGCTTAGCTTTGAAGTTACAGTAACAGACAGTAAATCGCGTAGTGACACCGACACGGTGACTATCGATATTAGCCCAAAACCGCTTGGTTTAATTAACGATACTGGCATGAGTGATTGCTATAACAATTCACAAAAAATAAACTGTAAGAGCGGTGATTTTCCAGATCAAGATGCGGATCTTGGTCGCGATAGCGTTGCAAACCAACTGGATAAAATTGGTCAGGGCGATTTAGCATTCGATTTCACAAAAATGAATGAATTTGCTGATGAACTACCTGATGATGCGACCACATTTAGTTGTGTTCGAGATAACGTTACAGGATTAATTTGGGAAGTAAAATCCCCAAGCACAGCACTGCCTCCAGCCACAACAACTCGCGCTGCGACTAACCACTATACTTGGTATTTAACGACTTCAAACGGCATTCAAGCAGGCAGTGTTCAAGGTGCTGCAAATTCAACTTGCCCAAGTGCAACATCGTGTGGTTTACAAACTTATGTAAATGAAGTGAATGCCACTGACTTCTGCGGCGGAACGAATTGGCGTGTTCCTACTTATACTGAGTTACTCGGGTTACTCGATTATGCTAAACAAGGTGGTACAAGTTTACTATCAACTGAATTTTTCCCCAATCAGCCAAATGCAATGCAATTAAGTACTGATGGCAGTGCATTCATGCCGTACTGGACTTCACAAACTGCAGCGGATGGTACCAGTTTGTCGCAAGCGTATATCATAAATATGAGTAACGCGAATGACTTAGCTTATCCAAAAGGCAACACGGCTTTTGTGCGTTTAGTAAGAACTCCGGGAGAGTAAAATGATGAAATATCTATCTGCAGCCGTTACTTTACTGGTTAGTGTACCGAGCATTGTCAGTGCTCAGGTCTGTTATGATGCAGCAACCGAAACAACCCCAACAAGCCGCTTTGTCACGCATATCGATGGTACTGTTAGCGATATTAAAACGGGTTTGATGTGGCAGCGTTGTACTTTTGGGCAAAGCTATAATAGCGATATTGATGCATGTGAAGGCACCAGCCAGCAATTAACATGGGGTGAAGCTCTACGTGGTGCTAAAAATGCTACATTCGCTGGTTATTCTGATTGGCATGTTCCTAATATTAAAGAACTTGCAAGCATCTTAGAGCATAGTTGTGTGCAGCCTAGCATTAACGAAACAGTATTTTTATCAACTAAGCTGCAAAACTACTGGAGTAGCACATCCGGTATAACTCGCAGTGATTTAGCTTGGGTGTATCAGTTTGATAAAGGTATCAACAGTTTACATGCTAAAACATCGGATATTTATTTACGCCTTGTACGTTACGAGAAGTAACGACTAATGGCGCTGAGCCGCGCTTGTTCGAGCGCGGTTTTTATATCGGCCCCTTTAATACCTTGTGCGATAAATTGCTGAGGGTTAACAGCCTTTGCTTGGTTTGCTGCAAGTGTTAACGACTCATGGCATGGTACGGGGTGCTGTAAACTGATTTCTAACACTTTAAGTACCTGTTGAAAACGCTCTGGGCGTCGCCATAAATCAAGCTGGTTAAAGCAGTTAAAAACCTCGTCGCAACTAGGCTGTTCGCTAGCTAAAACTGCTTGATGGGTTTGCGCGTTAATAGCCAGATCGCGTACTTCATTCGGTAAGCGAATTGTATTTGCGATACTGTTAATTTCCTGACTAGATAAACTTAGCGTTACTTGGCTGAATAAGAGTGCAGTATCATGCAACTGATGGTTATTAGCATACTCGAACCGAGCTTTGAGTGTTTTATAAGTATCCTCATTCCACTGTTTTTCAAGCTCTGCACTGATCACACTCAGGCCACCAATACTTGCAAGAACATTTAAAAAATCGCTAAATGCACCATCGCTTAATGACTTTTCACACTCTAACCACACTCGCTCTGCAGTGAGAGTTGTAAGCTCACCCGCTTTAACCATAGCAATGAGTAACTGTTTAGTTTCGGGGGCAATGGTAAAGCCCAAGTAATGATACCGAGCAGCAAAACGCGCTACACGCAATATCCGTAATGGGTCTTCGCTAAATGCATCGGATACATGACGCAATACACGCTTTTTGATGTCATCTTGACCACCGAATGGGTCAACTAAGCTGCCATCTTCGGCTTGAGCAATGGCATTGACGGTTAAATCACGGCGAATTAAATCTTGCTCTAGAGTTACGTCTGGAGTGAAATCACAGATGAACCCTGTATAGCCTTGCCCTTGTTTGCGCTCGGTGCGAGCAAGTGCATATTCTTCTTTGGTTTTTGGGTGCAAAAACACCGGAAAATCTTTGCCAACTTGTTGGAAACCTTGGTTTATTAGCTGTTCAGGTGTGGCGCCGACAACCACATAATCGCGTTCTTTAATTTCACGACCAAGTAGAGCGTCTCTGACTGCTCCACCGACTAAATAAACCTGCATAGATCACCTTCAATTTTGTGTTTTCAGTATTTTACGTTATTTGTTCAATAAAATGCGAACAAGGTTTTAAGTAGCGCTGTTTTTTGCCATTATAGGCGGTGATTTTAAACGCAAGGAATATCACGGTGTATTTAAGCTATTTCGGCTTGTCAGAAAAACCTTTTTCGATTGCCCCCAATCCTGAGTATTTATTTCTGAGTGAACGCCATAAAGAGGCGTTGGCACACCTTACTTATGGACTCGGTGAAGCGGGTGGCTTTGTGCTATTAACAGGTGAAGTCGGTACAGGTAAAACAACATTAATAAGAAGCCTGCACGAGCAGTTGCCTGAAAACACCCAAGTAGCGCAAATCCATAATCCAGCTTTGTCGCAGCTAGAGTTGCTTGCCAGTATTTGCGACGAACTGAAAATTGATTACGACAGTGACAATGCCACATTAAAAACCCTCACTGATGTGATTAAAAAGCACCTTGAGGCAAATAACCAAGCTGGTGGCCATACCATCTTAATTATTGATGAAGCGCAATTACTCGCACCAGATGTGCTTGAGCAGTTGCGCTTACTGACCAACATCGAAACCGATCACAAAAAGCTGCTGCAAATTGTATTAGTAGGGCAGCCAGAGCTACAGGAGCTTTTAAAACGTACTGAACTTCGACAACTTGCCCAGCGTATTACGGCACGTTACCACCTACTGCCACTGACTGAAGGGCAAGTATTTGCCTATGTAAAGCACCGCTTGTTTAAAGCGGGCACTGAGCAAGCCTTGTTCTCAGGTGATGCGTTAAAAGCGATTTATCAAGTTACTCAAGGCGTACCTAGATTAATCAATTTATTGTGTGAGCGTTGTTTGGTGGGGGCTTTTTCGCAGCAAAAACTTACCATAGACAGTGAGCTTGTGATGCGTTCAGCCGAAGAGGCATTGCCGCCGACGAGCACTGAGGTTATACCTAAAGGTGCTCGAGAGCCGAGCTATGTATGGCTTTATCCTGTTTCATTTTTAGCCGTATTAGGAATGGGTATTGGTTTATCCTACCTAATTTAACGAGTGATCAATTATGTCATTACTTTTAGATGCAATAAAACAATCGGCTCAACATGAGCAAACAGCCGTTGATCACGATCAGGCTGCTTTACAGCTTAAACAGCAGCAAGAGTTAACACGCTATAAGCGTTTAGCCTTTTCATTTGGGTTATTACTGGCTGCAATTTTAACGCTAATGGCTGGTTTTTCGATTGGTAAGTGGTTACAGCAAAGTAAGCCATTTGCTGAGCAGCCAGCACTTACAAATGAGAATGAAAAAGTACCCAGTGCGACAGCTGAAAATGTGTCGGGTTCTAAAGATCAAGAGCAACTTCAAACAGATAACTCTGTAGCTAAAGTACCGTCTGGTTCGCAACCTGTGGTGGCACAACAGCAAATGATGCAACAACCCCCTCAGCAACAAACCATGATGCAGCAAGTTCCTGTGCAAGGTGCTCAGCAGTACCAGTGGGTACAAGTACCTGTAAATACAGTGCCAGTTTATGCAAATCAAGCACAGCCGCAATATGCTCAGCCAGTGTATCAAAATCAAGCTGCTTATCAGCCGCAGCCACAGTTTTCGCAACCGATGCAAATGCAGCAAGCTGCACCACGGCCGACAAATAGTAATGGCATTGATTACAGTAAATACAAGGTACTTGGTAAGCCCCTTGATGAGAACGCCAATAATCAAACTAAGCAAGCTGAGCCAGATGATGAGTTAAACGAAGTGTCGGATTCGTTAAAAAAAGCTTTTGCGCAAGCGGTTCAGGATGTTGACCAACAACGTTCTTCGCAGGTAACGCATAGTACTAAAAATTCGTCTTATGCTGATCCGATAGAGCTGCTCCCTGAGTCTATTCAAAATGCAATCCCAACTCTGAAATACCAAGCGCACATCTACGCATCTGAGCCATCAAAGCGTTGGATAAAACTCAATGGTCGTGAGCTTTATGAAGGTGATAATATCGGTGTGTTATCGTTAATCGAAATCACGCCAGAGCAGAGTTTACTTAGCTATGATGGCTATGAATTCACTTTAAAAGCACTGCAAGACTGGCCTGAGTAGTCAGTCATGACGAGTCAAGCTTAAGGTAGAATAGAGCTTTTGAAAAAACGGATTAGATCGATGTTAAATTCACTCGGTCTGACCGCTGCTTCAAGGCTGTCGTGGCAGCGACTGTTTGCTAAATCGATATCTTGTACTTCTGTATATCGGGTATGTTTAGCGTGATAAAAGACTTTCACTTGTGGTTTAAGTGGGCTTGTTGGGTTACTGCGAGTAACCACACCAAGTTTTTGGCTTTCTAGCCTTACCAATGTGCCAACTGGGTGAATACCAATGCATTGAATAAATTTAGTGACCAAATCACCATCGAAACTATCTGGGCAGCCATCTTTTAATATTTTGAATGCTTTGATTGGTTCCATTCCTGCCTTGTAGACTCTTTCCGCGGTCAATGCATCATACACATCAACAATCGAGGCCATACGTACATACAGGCTTATTTCATCGCCACTTTTACCAAAAGGATACCCACTACCATCTAAGCGCTCATGGTGAAAGCCTGCAATATCAACGGCAATACCACTTAGGCCAGACTGCTCTAATATTTCTTTGCTAAAGCGCGCATGATTTTGAACGAGTTGGTACTCTTCATCAGTCAATTTACCCGGTTTATTGAGTATTTTATCGGGGATATTAATTTTGCCGATATCATGAAGTAATGCACCGGTGGCAAGTTCTTGAATAATCGATTTTTCGATACCTAAATGCTTTGCAAAAATGCTGATCAAAATAGACACGTTAATTGAATGCTCAAGTAAGTAAGCATCTTTTTCTCGCATGCGAGTGATACAGGTTAATGCATCTTGATTTCTAAACACAGAATCGATAAAACCGCTTGCTAGCTCTTGAAAAGGGGCAACATCAATTTTGTTTCCTTCTCGAATGTCTGCAAATGCTTTGCTTTGGAGTGATTTGGCTTCTGTATAAAGACTATTTGCTTTTGTCATCTCTGCCGACATACTGTGCGTAGTGTGCCATGGATCGAATGGCTCAGAAGAGACGGCTGGTGCTGCAGGTTTTGGTTTTTCAGTGATTTTATTGTCACTATCTAGATTTAGCGTTTTATCAGGATCGATTTCAATTTCTAAAATACCAGCTTGCTTAAGCTTATCAATACTGCCTTGTGTTTTTACCCAACCTTGGTTTTTTATACGGATCTTGCCTGTCTGTTTTGTCACGCCGTGAACAAACATGCCAGGTTTAAGTTGATTGATAGGGAGTGTTTTCAAGGCCTTTACTTCTGCTCAGATACAATACTATTAAACTAGCAGAAAATGTGTATTTCAGTAAATATTAATAGTACTTAATGGTGTTTTAAACTGCAGGGCAACCTTAAAAACGACTATAAAAAAAGCCCCCAGCTGACAAGCTGGAGGCCCTTAGAAGTGACAATAAGTTAGATAAACTTATTTACTCGTCGTCTTCAACCAATGTCATAAGTGATGTGTTACCACCTGACGCTGTCGTGTCGATACTGATTGTTTTCTCAGTTAGTAGACGTTTGATTAGCGTGTCATAGTACTCAGAGCTGATCACCGGCAGGATTGCACCTTTACGTTGTGCTAACTGCTGGCTGAAATAGCCTAAGCGAGATGAACGCGCAGCAACAACGGCACCAGCAAGGTGAGGATGCGCTAAAATAGCTTGTAACTGATTAGGTTTAGCTACTTGGAATACACCCTCTGCAATACCTGTTGAGATAAACTTATCTTTAAACGCCACAGCTTCGTCATAGAACAACTCTGAAGCAACAGTGATAACAGTATTACCAGCCGCAAGTGCAGTGATAATAGAAATTGCCCAGAAGTTAAATGACGTACTCTTATCTGCATAACATACTACGCAACCACGTGGTTCTAAGTGTAGCGTGTTTGACTCACCCGTAGGCCCAGGCAACACAGTGTGTTTACGCATGTGCTTTTCAAGACGGTTAAGCTGCGCACGTGCATCAGCAAGGGTTAATGCTAAGTCATCAGCAAGCTCATCAATGATTTCAACGGTTGCAACTTTAGCAAGTAATTGACGCACAGCCGAAACTCGGTCATTTAACGGTGTTGAACGCCAGATCTTCTCATCACGTAATGAGTTTTCCATTAACTTAGCAACTTGCTCAGCCGCACCTGAATAGTGGTGAGTATCTAGCTCATCAGGTGTTAGGTTTGTCATTTGCACGTTATCTGGTGATGCTTTCTCTTTCACTAGACGTTGTAAGTAGTTAGGGCCACCTGCTTTCGGACCAGTACCTGATAGACCACGACCACCAAAAGGTTGAACGCCAACAATCGCACCAATCATGTTACGGTTGATGTAAACGTTACCTGCACGCGACATTTTCGCTAAGTATTCACAACGCTCTTCGATACGTGAATGCACACCCATCGTTAAGCCAAAGCCAGTGCCATTGATTTGATCAATCACGTTATCAAGCTCTGTACCTTTGAAACGGATGATATGTACACACGGGCCAAATACTTCACGTTTAAGCACAGATAAGTCTTTGATCTCATATAGACGAGGAGCAAAGAAATAAGCGCCATTTTCGTTGTTATCAGGAATTTCACACTCATAATGAAGTGTTGCGTTACCTTTTAGGTATTCAACATGTTCATTTAAATTTTTCAGTGCTTTTTCGTCGATTACAGGACCAATGTCAGTCGAAAGTAACGAAGGATCGCCAACATGTAGCTCTTTTAATGCGCCTTTAAGCATTTCGATAATGCCATCAGCAACATCTTCTTGTAAGAACAACACACGAAGTGCAGAACAACGTTGACCGGCACTTTGGAAACCTGAGCTGATCACATCGTCAACAACTTGCTCTGGTAGAGCCGTTGAGTCAACGATCATACAGTTTTGACCACCGGTTTCAGCAATTAGTGGTACTTGAATATCGTTACGCGCAGCAAGTGTTTGCGAAATAAGCGTACCTGTTTCTGTTGAACCTGTGAACATAACAGCTTGAATTCGCTCATCAGGAACAATTGTTTTACCTACATCGCTACCACGTGCGATAACAGGTTGTACAACGTGCTCAGGTAAACCAACAGATAACATAAGCTCGATAGTACGTAAGGCAATTAAGCTTGTTTGCTCAGCTGGTTTTGCAATAACTGTGTTACCAGTCACGATTGCAGCAGCAACTTGGCCTAAGAAGATAGCTAATGGGAAGTTCCATGGGCTGATACATAAGATCACACCACGTGCTTCAAAACGCTCATCTTGTGCTAATTCTTCAGCTCGAGCTGCGTAATAGCGGCAGAAATCAACGGCTTCACGAACTTCATCAATACCATCTTTGGTAATTTTACCCGCTTCTTTAATACAGATAGCAACTAGCTCATCGTGATGACGTTCTAGAATATCAGCAATACGGCGTAGTAAGTTAGCACGCTCTTTAACCGGCGTTTGTGACCATGATTCAAATGCTTTTTCTGCATTTTCTAATAATGCTGTCATCTCTTCAGAAGAGTGAAGTTTTACATGACCAATCACTTCTTTGTGATTTGCTGGATTCTTCACTGCTAGAGAGCCTTCAGGCACATCATTTAAATCAATACGATGCTCTGCAAACCACGCATCTAGATTTTCTTTAAATGGAGTGATGACATTGATATCAGTTAAGTCCATGCCTTTTGAGTTAGCACGTTCTTCACCATATAAATCAATTGGCATTTTAATTTGCGTGTTGTACTTGTTACGTAAACCTTGCAGTGTTTCTACTGGGTCAGGTAAAAGTGATTCAACAGGCTTAGTGGTATCAACAATCGCATTTACGAATGATGAGTTAGCACCGTTTTCTAATAAACGACGAACTAAGTATGCAAGTAAGTCTTCGTGTTGACCAACAGGCGCATAAACGCGACATTGAATTTTTTCTTGGGTTACGATTTGGTCGAATAACGACTCACCCATACCGTGTAGGCGTTGGAATTCAAAGCCTTCGTGGTCGCCTTTAGCAACTTCTAAAATAGTTGCTGCAGTGTAAGCATTGTGCGTTGCAAATTGCGGGTAAAGCACATCACGCGCTTCAAGTAGCTTGATAGCACAGGCTTTGTAAGAAACGTCAGTTGTCGCTTTACGAGTAAATACAGGGTAGTGATCTAAACCATCTTGCTGAGTAGTTTTGATTTCTGTATCCCAGTATGCACCTTTAACAAGGCGAACCATTAATTTACGGCCAACGCGACGAGCAAGATCAGCAACCCACTCAACCACAAAAATAGCGCGTTTTTGGTATGCTTGAACAGCTAAACCAAAACCATTCCAGTTACCTAAATCGTCATCACTAAATACAGCTTCAATAACATCTAGTGAGATATCTAAACGATCAGCTTCTTCAGCATCAACAGTGAAGCCGATGTCGTAGCTTTTCGCTGCAAGGGCAAGTTCTTTTAACTTAGGTACGATTTCAGCAATTACGCGCTCGCGATGAGTGAATTCATAGCGCGGGTGAATTGCAGAAATCTTAACTGAGATACCTGGGCTCTTGATAGGACCACGGCCATTTGCCGCTTTACCAATTGCATGGATAGCCGTCATGTAGCTGTTGAAGTAACGCTCTGCATCTTTCATTGTGCGAGCGCCTTCACCTAGCATATCGTATGAGTAAACGTAGCCTTTTTGTTCTTTATCTGCCGCACGTTCAATCGCTTCGTCAATGGTACGACCCATAACGAATTGCTTACCCATGATCTTCATCGCGAAGTTCACAGATTTACGAATAACAGGCTCACCTAAGCGACCAATGGTCTTTTTCAGCACACCAAATTGTTGTTCTTTAGACTTGTCGCTGTAGTTAACCATTTTACCAGTTACTAACAGACCCCAAGATGATGCATTTACAAATAATGAGTCACTGCTACCTAAGTGCGAACTCCAGTCACCTTTAGCAAGCTTGTCACGAATTAGCGACTCTTGCGTTGCTTTATCTGGTACGCGTAGTAGTGCTTCAGCAAGACACATTAAAACAACGCCTTCTTCACTTGATAGTGAAAATTCGTTAAGTAGTGCATCTACACCGCTTTGACCATCCTGATCGCGACGGATATTTAAAACCATTTGACGAGCACGTTCCCACGCTCGGCTACGCGCTTTCACGCCTACTTCAGCCAAAGGCAAAATATGATCAATTACCGCGTTTTCATCAATACGGTAAAAATCACGGATTTTTTGTCTTATTGGACATTCAGTTGTCAAATCGCCATTAAATAGCATATGTAACCCTCTGGTGTGTGGAGTCGAGAAATACAATTAACGCATTTCTTGCCATTGATATATTTCGTGCATTCTAATTAAAATCCAGCAGAATATGCTGGTTATATTTTTCGATTTACGATAATTTACAGGGCATACCGTTAACTTAGCCGCATAAAATTCTGTTATGACTAGTCCGAATAGATTACGCATGTTAGATCGCATCGATTTAGCAATTTTAGACGCTCTGCAAAAAAATGGCAGAATATCTAATGTGAACCTGGCAAAACAGGTAAATTTAAGCCCAAGTCCATGTCTTGACCGTGTAAAGCGTCTTGAACAAGAGGGCTATATTGAAGGCTATTATGCCAAGCTAAGTGAAGCAAAACTAAATCAAAGTTTATTAGCGCATGTACAGGTATCACTTGTCACATCGAATACATCGGTGTTTAAAGTATTTCGCGAATATATTTTAAATATTCCACAAGTTGTTGAGTGCGATATGGTCGCAGGTGGCTACGATTACTTATTAAAAGTACGAGTTTCAGATATGGATGAATATCGTCAGGTATTGGGTGATTTAGTTGATATACCGGGGGTAGGCACCCATCACACTTATATGGTGATTGAGAAAATCAAGCAAGACAGTGGTTTGCTCTTTGATATCTAAATTAAACAGACAATAAAAAAGCACCTAACGGTGCTTTTTTATTGTTGATAGATTATGCCCAGCCATCATATCGCTTACGGCGCGACAACATAATGGTAAGGATAATACCTAACAATAAACCAATAAATGCAATTGCGCCGCCATAGGTAAGTAGCTGACGTTTTTCTTTTGCACTTGCTGTTTGTTTAGCGTTGCGCTCAGATTCAATTGTGTTTTTAAGCGCTTGGATTTGCTCACTTAGTGCTTGGTTTTGCTCTGTGAGGGTTTTATTTTGCTCTTGTAACTGAGGCAGTTCAATTTCTGCTTGGCGTAGTTGCTCTTGCATTAAAGTCATATCATTACTCAATGCTTGAAACTGCTGTTGAATACCTGCATTTTCAGTCACAAATTTTGCTTCTACCCAGCCTTCACGATCTTTGTCGTCACGGATTTTAAAATAACCATTATCTTCAGCTGACAGTAAAGTAACTTGAGTACCTGCATCAACCGAACCTAAAATACGGTAGTTTTTACTCGGACCAGAGTGCATAAAGGTGTAGAGGTTATCGACTATGTATGCGGTGTTTTCGTTACTGCTTGGCGCTTCTTCTGCGTAACTAATAAAAGAGGTGGCCGCTAGGAGCAACCCAAAAATACACTGTTTTAACATCAATCTACCTTGTTAACGTAACCATTGCCTAGAAATGGCCAAATTTATAATTTCTTTATGTATAGAGATAGTAGGGATTTCAACTATTAATAGCAAGGAAGATATTGTAATCCATAGCCAAGCTCAAGATTAAAATTCAGGAAAAAGTTTGCATTAAGTAGCTGCTTTGTTTATTTTGATCACTTAATTATTTTAAATGTACTCCGCAAAGCGAATGGATACTGAGATAGAACTGAAGTTTTTGGTGTCAGATGCCGTTGTTCCACTGATCCCCGCATTAATTACTCAATTTGCAAAAACCGTTACAAACAAGCCCTCACGTAGCTTACAAAATGCTTATTACGATACACCAAGCCGAGAATTGCGCGCATTAGATATTGGTTTACGTACGCGTTGCTGCGATAACCAATGTGAGCAAACCATTAAGCTTGCAGGCGAAGTGGTTGGTGGTTTACATCAACGCCCTGAATACAACTTACCGCTTGAGGGTACGCGCCCTGATTTACTTGCTTTTGATGCTGCAATTTGGCCGCATGGTATGCAAGTTGGGTCAATAGCCGATAACCTATACCCAATTTTTAGTACTAATTTTATTCGCCGTACATGGTTAATAGAAACTGACAGCGGTGCAAAGATTGAAGTCGTGCTTGATAAAGGTGAGATTTCTGCGTCGGGCAAAGTTGAACTCATTTCTGAACTAGAAGTTGAGCTAGTAGAAGGTAGTCGCCAAGAGTTATTTGCTTTAGCCGATAAGCTAGTGCGCGAAAGTAATGTGCGTTTAGGCTTATACTCAAAAGCAGCTCGTGGTTATCGCCTTGCTGATGACAATCCGTTAAAAGCAAGCAAATCAATTGGTTTTGTGCCGTTAAAGCGTGATGCAACGCAAGAGCAAGCGCTTATAGAAAGCATCAACTATGCAATTCGCTTTGTGCAAAAACATGAAGCTTGTTACTTCATCAAGCCAAGCCTAAAAACCCTTAAACGTGTGACCGATGGAATTCGTTTGATTCGCCACACCTTCTGGTTGTTTGATGACATAGTAAGTAAAGATGACACTGATTTATTACGTACAGAGCTAAAATGGCTGCTAAGTGAACTAGCGTGGGTAGAAAATGCAATTCAGTTAAAAACCTACACGTCTAAACGCCACGCTTATTATAAAAAAATTAATAGTGCGCCAGAACTCACGCAAGTTATCAACGACTTAAAACAGTTACAACCAAGCATCGAAGATGTACAAGAGCTGTTTCATAGTACTCGCTATAATCGTTTATTGTTACAACTAACTACATGGTTGATAGAAAAACAGTGGCGTAAATCATGGGGACAAGCTGAGTTTAAAGCGGCTGAAGAGCCCGTTGCTGATATTGCAAAGCGATTATTTGCAAAAGATTGGCACGATATGCATGAGCTCATTCCAGAGCAAAAAGTGTTTACAGACAAAGATTACTTAGCACTGCGCACGCGCCTAGAAAACTCTCTGCTTAGTGGAAATTGTTTAGGAGCGCTATTTAACAAAGACGACCGTAGTGAGTTTCGTATTCCATGGTTAGATATCTCTCATGGTATTTATGAACTAAGTACACTTGAGTATCTAAAACAGCTGTGTGCTGGTCATGAAGATTTAGAACTTGCAAAAATACAGTCTTGGTTGGATCAAAAATCTGAATTTTTAGTAAGTGCAATGGAGCAAAGCCGTCACGCTACATTCGACACAGACCCTTACTGGCTATAAATAAAGTGCGTTTTTGCTTAATAGTTGGGTTAGCTTGGCTGAGTTTATCTGCCTGTGCTAACCCAATTGAATGGCAAGTCTACAAGCAACAAGACGACATCAAGGTTAGTTATAAAAAGCATGATACCGGCATAATAGAAATTAATGCTTCTGTGCTGGTTAAAAACGCCAAAGCGAGTGACTTTATGGCGTTATTAAGTGATACAGAAAACGCGCCTAATTGGCTCGAAAACGTGAAAAGCGTAACCTTAATGGAGCGCTTAAGTCCCTCAGAAACTCTTGTTTATACCCACTTTAATTCGCCTTGGCCGGTATCAGATCGAGACTTGGTGAGTTACTCTTGTTATCGCGCTTTAGGTGAGCATAAAACTGAGCTACAAATTAAAAGCCAGCCCTATGCAAAAGCAGAAGTGGCAGGGGTTGTACGAATTAAAAACCTCACTGCATATTGGCGCTTAGAACAGCAACAAACTAATTTATTAGTGAGCCATCAAGCTTATGCAGATCCGAGTGGCTCTATCCCTTATTGGTTAAGTAACAAAGTGTCATTAAAAAGTGTTTATAAAACACTACAATCGCTCAGAGAGCAGTTAACTAATAATCAGTTTTCGCGCACCAAAACCAGCAGCATCCCCGGTAATTGCTAGCAATTAAAACAAGGGTCTTATGGTGACAGTGTAAGAGTTTATTATTATGATCAGGTTAATTCTGAGGCAGTAGGTAAAAAATGAAAGAACCAAAAATCCCCCTGGTCAATAAGCCAAATGGCCTTGGTGTTGGACGCATTTTAAAAGCAACTAAATGCTCGATTAAAGGCTTTAAAGCGGCGTTTAAAGAAGAGTCTGCATTTCGTTCTGAAATTTATTTAGGACTGTGTTTGTTACCCTTGTCGGTCGTATTGGCGCAGTCACTTAATCACTGGTTAGTGTTGTTTATTCCCTATTTATTATTATTAATCGTCGAGTTACTTAACTCATCAATAGAAGCGCTGACTGACCGAGTTGGCATTGAGTATCATGTATTATCAGGGCGAGCCAAAGATATGGCCTCTGCGGCGGTGACATTGTCGCTGGTGGTTTTAGCCTTGGTATGGGGTGTGGCTGTTTACGAAAAAATAGTTTCCTACTTTTAAATCAAACACAAAAAAAGCGCCAAATGGCGCTTTTTTCATTTTATTTAACCTATTACAGGCCAGCAGCTGCGCGAAGTGCGTCTGCTTTGTCTGTGCTTTCCCAAGGGAACTCATTACGACCGAAGTGACCATAAGCCGCAGTCGGTTGATAGATAGGACGCTCAAGATCAAGCATTTGGATTAAGCCGTAAGGGCGTAGGTCGAAGTGCTCACGCACTAATTCGATTAGACGTGCTTCATCTAATTTACCTGTACCAAATGTTTCGATGCTGATAGATGTTGGCTCTGCAACACCGATAGCGTAAGAAACTTGTAGCTCACACTTGTCAGCAAGACCAGCAGCAACCACGTTTTTAGCAACGTAACGTGCAGCATATGCAGCTGAGCGGTCAACTTTTGATGGATCTTTACCAGAGAAAGCACCACCACCGTGACGAGCCATACCACCGTATGTATCTACGATGATTTTACGGCCTGTAAGACCACAGTCACCCATAGGGCCACCGATTACGAAACGGCCAGTTGGGTTGATGAAGAACTTAGTCGCGCTTGAGATAAGCTCAGCAGGAAGAACCGGCTTAATGATAGTTTCCATTACCGCTTCAACTAAGTCGTTTTGTGAGATTGAATCACAGTGTTGAGTTGAAAGAACAACTGCATCAATACCAACAGGCTTGCCATTTTCGTATGCAAACGTTACTTGAGATTTTGCATCTGGACGTAACCAGTTAAGCTCACCGCTCTTACGAACTTCAGCTTGACGCTGAACTAGACGGTGTGAATAAGTGATTGGTGCAGGCATTAAAACGTCAGTTTCATTACATGCATAACCGAACATTAAACCTTGGTCACCAGCGCCTTGGTCTTCTGGACGAGCACGGTCAACACCTTGGTTAATATCTGGAGATTGTTTACCGATAGTGTTTAGGATTGCACACGAGTCAGCATCGAAGCCCATGTCTGAGTGCGTGTAACCGATTTCACGTACAGTTTTACGTGTAATTTCTTCGATATCTACCCAAGCGCTAGTAGTGATTTCACCACCAACCATAACCATACCAGTCTTTACGTATGTCTCACATGCAACACGGGCATGAGAATCTTGCTCTAAGATAGCATCTAGAACCGCGTCAGAGATTTGGTCCGCGATTTTATCCGGATGACCTTCAGAAACAGATTCAGAAGTAAATAAATGTTTTGCCATTGTATTTCTGCTCACAAATATTGCGCTCCACAAACGTCGGTAATAGCGCTAAAAAAATAAGGGGCGTATTTTATCTAAAACAAATATGTTTGCATAGTAATTTTACGCCTAGACGTCCATTTAAAATTACTAATAACGTATTGTTCTTAACAAACGCCCATAAACGGTGCATTTAATGCGGATTTTTAATTGCACTGTACCCTTACAATAAGTAAGAATGGAGCTTCATAAACAACCAGCGCAAATACATAAAGGTAGGAGAATTCATGCCATCACGCAAAGAACTTGCAAATGCTATTCGCGTCTTATCAATGGACGCAGTACAACAGGCCAAATCTGGCCACCCTGGCGCCCCTATGGGCATGGCAGATATCGCAGAAGTACTATGGCGCGATTATCTAAAGCACAACCCTACGAATCCAGAGTGGGCAGACCGCGATCGATTTATTCTTTCGAATGGTCACGGTTCAATGCTGATCTATTCTCTACTGCACTTAAGTGGCTATGACTTACCACTCGAAGAAATTAAAAACTTCCGCCAAATGCACTCAAAAACACCGGGCCACCCAGAATATGGTTATGCGCCTGGTATTGAGACCACTACGGGTCCATTAGGTCAAGGGATCACAAATGCTGTGGGTATGGCAATTGCTGAGAAAGCACTTGCTGCACAGTTTAACCGTGAAGGCCACGATATTGTTGATCACTACACCTATGCATTTATGGGTGATGGCTGTTTAATGGAAGGTATTTCTCACGAAGCCTGTTCATTAGCCGGTACATTAGGCCTAGGTAAACTAGTTGCGTTTTGGGATGACAACGGCATCTCAATTGATGGTGAAGTAGAAGGGTGGTTCAGTGACGATACACCAGCGCGCTTCAAAGCATACGGTTGGCACGTAGTAAGCGATGTAGACGGTCATAACCCTGATGCAATTCGCGCCGCTATCGAAGAAGCACGTAGCATTACTGATAAACCATCACTAATTTGCTGTAAAACAATCATTGGTTACGGTTCACCTAATAAATCAGGTAGCCACGACTGTCACGGTGCACCACTAGGTGAAGACGAAATCAAAGCATCTCGTGAGTTCCTAGGTTGGACAGGTGATGCATTTGAAATTCCAGCTGAAATCTACAGCGAGTGGGATGGCAAAGAAAAAGGTAAGCAACTAGAAGCTAGCTGGGATGAAAAATTTGCCGCTTATGCAAGTGCATACCCAGAGCTTGCAGCTGAGTTTAAACGCCGTACAAACGGTGAGCTACCAGCTAATTGGGCTGAAAAGTCACAAGCTTACATCGAAGAGCTACAAGCAAACCCTGCAAACCCAGCAACACGTAAAGCATCACAAAATGCACTAAACGCGTTTGGTCCGTTACTACCAGAATTCATGGGCGGTTCTGCTGACCTAGCTGGCTCTAACTTAACACTTTGGGATGGCTCAAAAGGCTTAGAAGCAAACGATGCAAGTGGTAACTACATTTTCTACGGCGTACGTGAATTTGGTATGTCAGCGATTATGAATGGTATTGCACTGCATAAAGGTTTTATTCCTTACGGTGCTACATTCTTAATGTTCATGGAATACGCACGTAACGCAGTACGTATGGCTGCACTAATGAAGCAACCAAGTATCTTCGTATACACGCACGATTCAATTGGTCTAGGTGAAGATGGTCCGACGCACCAACCAGTAGAGCAAATTGCAAGCATGCGTTTAACGCCTAACCTAGTGAACTGGCGTCCATGTGACCAAGTAGAGTCTGCGATTGCATGGCAACAAGCTATCGAGCGTAAAGATGGCCCAACGTCACTTATTTTCACTCGTCAAGGCCTTGAGCAACAAGCGCGTACTGCACAGCAGTTAGCTGATGTGAAAAAAGGTGGTTACGTACTTAGCTGTGACGGTGAGCCAGAGCTTATCCTTATCGCAACAGGTTCTGAAGTACAGCTTGCACAAGATGCAGCTGCAGAGCTTCGTTCACAAGGTAAAAAAGTACGTGTGGTATCTATGCCTTCAACAGACTTATTTGATGAGCAAGACGCTGCATATAAAGAAAGCGTACTACCAGCAAGCGTAACACGCCGCGTAGCAATCGAAGCGGGTATCGCAGACTACTGGTACAAGTATGTAGGCCTAAATGGCGCAGTAGTAGGTATGACGACCTTCGGTGAGTCAGCACCTGCAGGCGAGCTATTCAAGCACTTTGGTTTCACTGTTGAAAACATCGTAAATAAAGCAAACGCTTTGTTCTAAGCTTAAGCCACTAAAATTTAAAAGCCCGCCCTGTATGCCACGGTGCGGGTTTTTTTATACCCCGTAGGTTGGGTAGAACGGAGTGAAACCCAACACATTCGCAGCTTTCAGCCGTCAGCCATCAGTTTTAACCCCCCTCACCGTAGGCGTGAAATTTATTTCGCGTGAAAAGTTATGCTTTTTGGTTGAATACTTGAAGTCAAATTTGTTTAAGATGAAGTGAGATACAAACGAGCGATAATGCTTTTGTGTTACTTTTTATTAAGCCAGTAGTTTAAGCGTGTTTCAGGATTTTCAAGAACGGATTTACATATCAAACCATATTTCTCGATTAGAATTGCAGAATTGGAAAAGTTACTGCCTGTTTCTTCTACGAATTGTTGATAACTTAACTTTACACGAGACTTTGTGACTTTTTTATTTGAAAGCATTACTGCACCCTCAAAGGCTAATATTCCCATTCTAGTCAGCTGAGAACTATCAGAGTCACTGGCTTCAAGGCCTTTGGCCATGAATAGATAATATGCTGCACAAGTGGCATAGTCTGATGATAAATTTGCTATGGCTCTTTCTGAAGAATAAGCGTGTGACAATACGCTGAATGTGCACAAACAGATTGTAAGCAATTTTTTCATTACTTCACCAATTATTATGATAGCTTGTCTAGCAAAATTCACAGTTTTCTGCTTGATTGAAAATTTATCGATAAAAGATTTATTTTCAGAAAGTTAGTCCATTTTGTATTAAAATCAACGTCTAACACTTAAAATATCTTAAGAGTGACCCCTTTTAATTTGTTAAGAGGGAAACAAGTGTTATTCAAATGAACCTATTGCGATTGAAGAGCCAGTAAACCATTACCACACTCTGTCGCGCTAAAGCACGACCTACCACAATTGCACGATCGGCTTAAAACTGACAGCTAACCCGACTTGATTATTTCTCACCCAGCCACTCTTGAATGCTAAACCGACAACTGGCAATGTTTATACGTTAATAATAAAACATAACAGGAGTAAGTATGACTCAGTTTGACAGTGTAAGTGTTGTAAAAAAAGCGAATGTCTATTTTGATGGTAAAGTTTCGAGCCGTGTTGTGCTATTCGCCGATGGCAGCACTAAAACATTGGGCTTTATGCAGCCGGGAGAATTTGAGTTTGGTACAAATCAGAAAGAGCATATGGAGTTACTAGCAGGAGAGTGGCAAGTATTACTGCCTGGCGAAACTGAGTGGCAAGCCATGAAAGCTGGAGATTCATTTAACGTAGACGCACACGTGACATTCCGCGTGAAGGTATCAGACTTTGCTGACTACTGTTGCTCGTACACTTAATGAACTGTTGTTAACCTTTATAAAAAGCCCGTGTGATGCGGGCTTTTGCATATTTTATCCGCAACGCATGATCTAAATCATCTGTGGTTACAATCAATTACTAATTATCTGCAATTTTCGCTTGTGTTAATTCAATTCGCCCCCAATACTAACTGTGAGGTAACAAGAAAAAAGGATACCCTATGAAGATTAATATTTCTGGTCATCATGTTGACGTTACTGAGGCTGTTAGAGCTCATATCAACGAGAAGTTCTCGAAAATTGCTAGCCATTTTCCATCATTAATATCTCTCGATATTATTCTTTCAAAAGAGCATCACAAATACCAAGCTGAGATAAGCACGACCTATGAAGGCGCACGCTTATCAGTAAAAGGTGAAGACGAGGTGATGTACCCAGCAATTGCAAATGCTGCAAAAAAACTAGATGCATCATTGAAACATCGTAAAGGGCAAATGAAAGCCAAACTACACGAAAAGCCGGTCAGTACAACTCCGGAAATTGCCCACGAAATTATTCAGGAAATGGATTTAACTTAATTTTACTTAATAAAGTGCCGCGCTAGGTTTAGCTAGAATCTAGCGTTTACAATCAAACTAAGAAAGCCAACCGTTGTGAAACGTTTGGCTTTTTTGGTTTTAATATTCAGCCGTCAGATTGAAGTTCCAAAAGTTAGCGAGTTACTTGATTCGTTAGCTAACTTGCTAACGTGCTCTGCTTCCAATCTCACCTAAAACGCTGTAAGTTGCTTGTTACTAAGAATAAAACACACAAAGCATATGCAATCAGCAGTATCAAATTGGCAATCTAAATTAAATGCATTAGGGCCGGGTATTTTAATGGCCACAGCTGCCATTGGTGGCTCACACTTAGTGGCATCAACACAAGCCGGGTCGTTATTCGGTTGGCAATTATTTTGGCTAATCATAGTAGTTAATGTATTGAAGTACCCATTCTTTCGATTTGGCATGGAGTACACGCTTGCGACCAAACAAAGTTTAGTTGAGGGCTACAAGCAAAAAGGGCCGGGGTATTTCTATAGTTTTATTGCGCTTAATATTGTTGCCGCTGTGGTGAACACCGCTGGGGTTTTGTTATTAACGGCCAGCCTGCTGCACTACGCATTGCCTGTTACGGTTTCTGTAACGCTATTATGCTGGCTGATTTTAGCTGTGTGTTTGCTTATTTTATTGTTGGGGCATTTTAAGGCGCTCGATAATGTTTCAAAGCTAATTATGGGGCTGTTAACGGTTACCACCTTAGCTGCGTTAGTTGTCGCTATTAATAATGGTCCTATGGCTCCTGTTGACTACGTGGGCCCGTCGCCTTATGAGCTTGCCATGCTTGGCTTTATGGTGGCGCTTATGGGCTGGATGCCTGCTCCTATCGAAATATCAGCAATTAGCTCACTGTGGCTAAAAGAAAAGCAGCACCAACAAGCGCTGACAAAACAACAAGGCTTGTTTGATTTTAATTTGGGTTACTGGCTTACCGCAGCACTTGCATTAGTATTTTTCTCACTAGGTGTATTAGTGCAATACGGTCAAGCCCAGGCTGTGCAATTAGGTGGCGTTGCCTTTGCAAAGCAGCTAATTGATATGTACGCCCTCACTATGGGCGAGTGGGCAAGGCCACTGGTTTCAGGTATCGCTTTTTTATGTATGTTTGGCACCACGCTAACAGTGCTTGATGGCTACGCCAGAACATTAAATGAGTCGCATAAACTGCTACCGATTAAACAGTCTAAACACAGTTTAAATATGTGGTTATTATTGCAAGCATTTGCTGGCATGGCTGTGATTTTATTCTTTAAATCGGCCCTAGGCCCAATGCTTACTTTTGCAATGACCCTCGCTTTTGTCACGACCCCTGTCTTTGCGTGGCTGAACTTTAGCTTAGTGCGCTCAGAAGCCAGTATTCATCACTCACCTTTATTACGCACCCTAAGCTGGCTAGGCTTGGTTTATTTAGTAGGCTTTGCGCTGGTGTTTTTGGTTTGGAAGATAATGTAGGTTGGTTTGAGCGAAGCGAAACCCAACGGTGAAACTGTCGTAAGCCTTAAGTTATTAGTAAAGTTTGCGCGATGTAAAATCGCGCCTACAATCTTAACTCAACTCCCTAATTGCATTACTAATCCCATCTAGCGTGAGTGGGTACATGCGGTTATCCATTAACTGCTTTATCAAATCAATTGATTGATAATAGCGCCAGTGTTCAACGGGTTGCGGGTTGAGCCAAGCGACTTTATCAAAGTGATTAGTTATGCGGTTTAGCCAAGCGCTGCCGGGTTCTTCATTCCAATGCTCAACGCTGCCACCGGGGTAGGCGATTTCGTAGGGGCCCATGGTGGCATCGCCAACAAAGATCACCTTGTAGTCGCTGGTGAACTTGTTAATCAAGGTCATGGTATCAATTACGTTTGAGTGACGACGCTGATTATCTTGCCAAACATGCTCATATAAACAGTTATGAAAATAGTAAAACTCTAGGTGCTTAAATTCGCTATGAGCGGCGCTAAATAGCTCTTCGCAGGTATGAATGTAATCATCCATTGAACCGCCGATATCAAACAGCATCAATACTTTTACTGCATTGTGGCGCTCAGGTGCCATTTTTACATCGAGCATGCCGCCTTGCTTTGCAGTTGCGCGGATGGTTTCGGTTAAATCGAGGGTATCGCTGGCACCAGTACGGGCAAATTTACGCAGTTTTTTTAGGGCAAGCTTAATTGTGCGTGAGCCAATTTCACGGTCGCTATCAAGGTTACGGTAGCTGCGCTTATCCCATACTTTAACGGCACGGCGATGTCGGTTACCGTCTTGACCAATGCGCACACCTTCAGGGTTATAACCATAGGCGCCAAATGGTGAAGTGCCACTGGTACCGACCCATTTATTCCCCCCCGCATGGCGCTTTTGCTGCTCTTCAAGGCGCAGCTTGAGGGTTTCCATGAGTTTATCAAGGCCGCCCATGGCTTGTAATTGCGCTTTTTCTTCTTCGCTTAAGTGCTTTTCAAACTCTTTACGCAGCCAATCATCAGGCAAGGCATGTTGCTGTTTTAAGCTTTCGAGCAGATCAAGGTCGGCCACGCCACTAAAGTAATCAGCAAAGGCTTTATCAAAGCGATCAAAGTGGGTTTCATCTTTAACCATGATGGTACGCGCTAAGTAATAAAACGCGTCAACGTCGGCAAAAATAACCCCTTGCTTGAGCGCATTGATCAAATCAAGTAGTTCTCGCAAACTAACAGGTAAGCGGTATTCGCGAAGCTTAAAGAAAAACGCAATTAACATCTTAACGGCGGCTCATAAACGCAAGTTTTTCGATTAAGCTAATGTCTTGCTCGTTCTTTAATAACGCGCCAAACATTGGCATTAAACCGCCTTTTTGGCTTTTATCATGCAGTGTTTTAGCGTCTATATCTTCAGCCATCAGTAGCTTTAACCAATCGAGTAATTCACTGGTAGATGGTTTTTTCTTAATGCCATTAACTTCACGTAGATTAAAGAACACCTCAAGTGCTTGGCGTACTAGATCTTGTTTAACATGCGGGTGATGCACATCGATAATTTGCGCCATTTCTTCACTACTAGGAAAATCAATGTAATGGAAAAAACAACGACGTAAAAAGGCATCTGGCAGCTCTTTTTCGTTATTTGACGTGATGATCACAATAGGACGTTGCTTAGCAACAACGCGCTCACCGGTTTCATAAACATGAAACTCCATTTTATCGAGCTCTAATAGCAAGTCGTTGGGAAATTCAATATCGGCTTTGTCAATTTCATCAATCAATAATACAGGGCGTTTGTTATGTTGCTCACCATAAGTAAAGGCTTGCCATAATTTCCCTTTTACAATGTAGTTGCTGATATCGTGCACACGCTCATCACCTAATTGGCTGTCGCGAAGACGAGATACTGCATCATATTCATACAGGCCTTGCTGCGCTTTAGTGGTTGATTTGATGTGCCATTGAATTAGCGTGGTGTCTAAGCTTTTGGCAAGCTCTTCGGCCAGCATGGTTTTACCTGTGCCGGGTTCACCTTTTATAAGCAGGGGCTTTTCGAGCAAGATAGCTGCGTTAACCGCTTGTTTTAATGAATTACTGGCAATGTAGTTATCGGTTGAATTAAAAAGCACGATGTCACCTTATCTGGTCTGAGCAGTGATTAATAACGTCATGATGCCACAGTTAGTCGGCGTCTGAAAGGTATGCAAAGCGTGGTACGGTTTTACCCTCTACTGTGACCGTTTCTGTAAACATACTAAGCGGGCGTGCCCACATACCAAATTCTCCGTATAGCGCTTGGTAAATAACAAGTGGCTCATTGCTTTCGCTGTGTGTGGCAACATACTCTACTTTGTATTTTGGGCCTTTATAGTGTTGGTAAATGCCGGGTTTGATTGTCATGTGTTTATCTCGCATCTTGGAGTCATTTGGGTATAATTGCAGTTTGCACATTTTACCCTGAAACAAACTGCCTAAACTATGAATTATATTTCGTTAGATGAATACAAAAAAGCCTGGGTTTTTCGTCATAAAGATATGCCGATAAGCGCAGAAGATGCCGCACAAATAAAACCAATGACAGCTGAGCGCGCAGCGGTTTTATGGACCACTATGGTAAGCCGTGAGCATGATCACCCTGACTTTTTTGATAAAACAGATTGGTGCGGTAAAGATGACAGTTTTTCTGAAACTGTTAACTGGGAAAATGCATGGGAAGCAGGTGATGAGCAACTACCTGAAGAAATCCTTAACCATTTAGAGTGGGAAGCCAATACGACCGTGTATTTTTGTATGGCGCGCGACAATATTATCGAAACCAGCTTTGCCGTATTTAAGCGTTGTTGGCAAAACTTTATGTTTTTAGCCGATGGTAGTTTATTACTAGGTAAAAAGCGTGATGCTGTGGTGCAGTTTTTAGAATCTGGTAATGCAAAACTGGGTAAAAAAGGTGCAGTAAAGTAGCGCTCAATAAACGCTCTATGCTATAAAACAGTCAAGCAATTGTTTTATAAGAGCGCGCATTGTCTATTTCTCATTCACAAAGTGAAACGTCACAACAAGCTGAAATTTGGCAAACAGATGCCGAACGAGCATTGTATGCAAAGTTATGTAACGCGTTTTATGCTCGTGAGATCCCACGGTTAGTTGATGAACCAGATGCAGCAAGGCTAAAACGCTTATTAGCAAGTTTGCCTTACTACATAGAGCGTTTAGCGATGCGTATCGTAAGCGGTGATGCACCATTACAACTTGATTCGCAAAATGGTAGTTGGCTCGAGAAACAAAAGGCATCGCCTCCGGTCTACAGTAAAGAAGACTCAAAAAATTTTTACACTAAATATGCTAAGCGCGGGTTAATTGTTCCTGTGTTAATTAATGATGAGCAATGTACAAGGGTGCGCATAGACAGCTTAGATCAAGTAAGCGACAATAAGGTACATTGTAATGAGCTAGGTTGGTTTGATGTGTCGGGAGAGTCACTAGAACACATACCAGCGCAAATATTAAAGCCATCAAAATTGGTTATGACAGCTGCATGCTGTGGTCATCAGTGGCAATACAATAAGCGCATAACACCTAAGCGTTTGTCATTAAGAGAAATGCTACTAGCAAGTAATATAAATTGGCGTAATCTAAAACGCCCTTTGACTTAATTTAACCGCGAAGGAGTGTTCAATGCGGGTTTTTCAATTCGCCTTGTTATGTTTGGCATTATTTATTCAGTACCGTTTGTGGTTTGGCCATAATGGAGTGCAAGATTACACTCGTTTAAAACAAGCCGTAGCATCACATCAAGATACGAATGCTAAATTATTAAAACGTAATACGGTACTAAAAGCCGACATTAAAGATTTAAAGCTTGGTCAAGAGGGTATTGAAGAACGAGCGCGTAACGAATTAGGAATGATTAAACCTGGTGAAACCTTTATTCGAGTATTACCAGGTCAGCAGTATAATGAACAATAAACAAATTATTACCGCAATTGTTCCCGCTGCGGGAGTAGGGAGTCGAATGCAACATTCGGCGCCTAAACAATATATCGAGCTTGCGGGTAAAACTATTTTAGAGCATACCTTAAGCAAGCTTGCTGAGCTTGAATGCCTTAATACCATAAAAGTCGCTATTAGTGATGATGATGGCTATTTTGCCGATTTACCGTATATAGATGCGCGAATTGAACGTGTGAGTGGTGGTAAAGAACGCGCCGATTCAGTGCTAAACGCCTTGCTATCACTTGCTGACAACCCACCTGACTGGGTACTTGTTCACGATGCGGCAAGGCCGTTAGTGTGCTTGGCAGATATTCAGCGTTTAATCGCTGAATGTACTGCTGCCAATGAAGGCGGTATTTTGGCATCAAAAGTAAAAGACACCATAAAGCGCGGCTATACCCACAGTGAGCAAACAGTGCCACGTGACGATTTATGGCAGGCGCTAACCCCTCAGTTTTTCCCTTACAAATTGCTGACCGATGCGCTATCAAATGCCCTTCAAAGTGGTGTGACTATTACTGATGAGGCATCTGCAATTGAATGGGCCAAACAGCCTGTTAAGCTGGTTGCTGGTCGCAGTGATAATATTAAAATCACCACCCCTGAAGATTTAGATTTAGCAGCATTTTTATTGCAAAAACAACAAAACGAGAGTACCTCATGATTCGAATTGGCCATGGCTTTGATGTACACAAATTTGGTGGCGAAGGGCCACTGGTGATTTGTGGTGAAAAAATTGATTATCCACAAGGCTTTTTAGCGCATTCTGATGGTGATGTGGCAATTCATGCTTTATGCGATGCAATATTAGGTGCACTTGCAATGGGCGATATTGGCAAGCACTTCCCTGATACTGCGAGCGAATACGAAAATATTGATAGCCGAATTTTGCTACGCCACGTGGTTGGGCTTGCTAAAGAGCAAGGTTACGTTCTTGGCAATGCCGATGTCACGATTGTTGCTCAAGCCCCCAAAATGTTGCCACATATTCAAGCAATGCGTGAAAACTTATGCCAAGACCTTGAAGCAGATATTTCACAAGTGAATGTAAAAGCAACAACTACAGAGAAGTTGGGCTTTGAAGGTCGTAAAGAAGGTATCTCAAGCCATGCTGTTGTAATTATGAGAAAACAAGATTGATGAGTGAACTAAATTACCTTTACGGCAAACCTCTTTCGAAAGCTGATTTTAAAACCACTGCCGAAGATTTTATGGTTGATGAAGACTTGGGCATTGAGTTTACAGGCTCTGGTGAGCATGTCTGCTTACAAGTGGTAAAAAAAGGTGAAAACACTCAGTTTGTTGCTAAACGTATTGCTGAAAAAGCCGGTGTTTCCCCGCGTGATGTGAGTTATGCGGGCTTAAAAGACCGTCATGGTGTATGTACACAATGGTTTAGTGTGCCAGTGCCAATTAAAAAGCATATTGAATTTAGTGAACTGAATAACGAGCAGTTTTTTGTTATTTCGCAACAGCGCCACAATCGCAAACTCAGAACCGGCTGCCATAAAGGCAACCGCTTCACCATCACTTTACGTAATGTGACTGAACCACTGGATATTTTATGCCGTATTAACGCGGTGCGTGCCGGTGTGCCTAATTACTTTGGTGAACAACGCTTTGGTCATGGTGGGCACAACCTTGAAATGGCAAAACGCATGTTTGCCGGAGAGCGTATTCGCGACAAAAAATTACGAGGTTTAGTGATCTCTGCAGCGCGCTCTTATGTGTTTAATGAAATTGTGAGCTTGCGCGTTGCTGAACATGGCCTTGCGAAAACCATGCACCGCGAAGTATTTATGTTAAGTGGCAGCAATGCCTTTTTTGAAGATAACATTAGCGACGATAATATTGCCCGCTTAGCGTCTGGCGATATCGTGATGTCGGCCCCTATGGTTGGTAAAGGTGAAAAAGGCCTTACCGAGGCCGAAAAAACGTGGCTCGAACCTTATCAGTCTTGGATAGCTGGCCTTAGCGAACTTGGTCTTAAAAACGAGCGTAGAATGTTACGCTTGATCCCAGATTCATTAGCGGTTGAAACCCTAGACGAGACAACATTAAAGCTGAGCTTTGGGTTACCAAAAGGGTGTTTTGCCACAGCCTTGTTGCGTGAGCTGGTGGACTATCAAGATGCCAGCCCAAAAGAACAAAAACAAAAGGATGCGTAGATGAAAATTTTATTAAGTAATGATGATGGTGTAAATGCAAAAGGGATCGCAGTTTTATATCAAGCCCTGACCCAAATTGCTGATGTGACACTTGTTGCACCTGATCGTAATTGCAGTGGTGCAAGTAATTCATTGACCTTAATGAATCCACTGCGTGCAACAACCTTAGAAAATGGTTTTATTTCCATTAATGGCACGCCAACTGATTGTGTGCACCTTGGTGTCAATGAGTTAATGGATGAGCAGCCGGATCTTGTGGTTGCAGGCATTAATCATGGTGCCAACCTAGGTGATGATACTTTGTATTCAGGCACTGTTGCTGCTGCAACCGAGGGCCGCCATTTAGGGCTTCCGGCTATCGCCGTATCTTTGTGTTCTAAAGAAGGGGATCATTTTGAAACCGCCGCCGCTGTTGCTGTGAGTATCATTAAAGAATTAGCTTCGCACCCGTTACCAAAAGATCAAATTATCAATCTAAACGTACCTGACGTGCCACTTGTTGAATTAAAAGGCGTGAAAGTAACACGCTTAGGAGCACGCCATAAAGCCGAAACCATGACTAAACAGCAAGATCCATGGGGTCGCGATATATACTGGTATGGTACCTTGGGTGCTGAAAGTGATGCAGGGGAAGGCACTGATTTTTATGCCATTAATAATGGCTACGCATCAGTCACACCACTTAGTGTTGATATGACGGCTAAAGAAAGCCTACAAGCCGTTGATAGCTGGTTAGCAAATATGGAGATTAATGGTGCTGACTAATTATAATCGCAGTGCACTTGCATTAGCTGAATTATTAAAGCGCGAGGGTGTCGAAGACAGTGTCGTGCTAGAGGCAATTGCAACAACGCCTCGCCATATCTTTGTTGATGATGTTTTACAGCATAAAGCCTATCAAAATACCGCATTACCAATTGGTCAAGGGCAAACTATTTCGCAGCCTTACATTGTTGCACGTATGACAGAGTTACTTCGTTTAGCTGGGGTTCGCGATAAAGTGCTTGAGATAGGCACTGGGTCTGGCTACCAAACAGCGATTTTAGCTAAAACCTTCACCAAAGTGTGCTCAGTTGAGCGCATTAAAGCACTACAGTGGCAAGCGAAGCGCCGCTTACATAAGCTTGATTTATACAATGTCACCATGAAGCATGGCGATGGCTGGCAAGGATGGCAGTCACAAGCGCCCTTTGAGGGGATCATTGTCACTGCTGCGGCAGCAACAATGCCGCACGGATTACTTGAACAACTTGCTGATGGTGGCGTGATGATTGCACCCATTGGTGAGCAAGATCAGCAATTAATGATGGTTGTTAGAAATGGCGACACATTTACAGAACATAAAGTTGCACCAGTGAGATTTGTACCTTTGGTGCCTGGTGATATTGAATAGGACCTAATACTTTGAAGTTGTTTACTAAGTTATATGATATGGCGCTTGTATGGGCTAAACACCGACATGCTGAGCGTTATTTAGCAGGGATGAGTTTTGCTGAATCTGTTTTTTTTCCGGTGCCGCCTGATGTCATGCTAGCACCGATGTCGCTTGCACAGCCAGATAAAGCATGGCGCTTTGCCAGTTTTACCACCACTGCTTCTGTGGTTGGTGGTATTTTAGGTTATTTACTTGGCTTTTGGTTATTCGAACCAGTCGTTGAACCTCTTATTGCGCAAATGGGTTGGCAAGCTAAATTTGATACAGCCCTAAGCTGGTTTGAGAATTACGGTGTTTGGGTGGTTTTCTTAGCTGGATTTTCGCCTATCCCCTATAAGGTATTTACCATAGGCGCAGGTCTAATGCAGATGGCATTTTTGCCATTTTTACTTGCTTCTGCTGTTGGTCGTGGGGCACGTTTCTTTCTTGTTTCGGCACTAATGAAATGGGGTGGAGTTAAAATGGAGCAAAAATTACGTCAATATGTTGAAGCCCTTGGCTGGGGATTGGTTGTTTTAGTGGTGGTTGCGTACTTTTTACTACGATAAGCCATAAAACCATTAGTTAGTACGATAAGGAGCATTTTACGATGAGCAGGCAGATAACAGTCTATGTTACTTTGTTTACTAGTATTTTGCTCTTTGGCTGTACGTCTCGCGAAGCACCCGCTCCGGTCAGTAGTTTAGATAATCATGTAAAGCCGACGACGCGCAAAGTAAATATCACAGGCTCAAAATACACAGTGAAAAAGGGTGATACTTTATATTCAATTGCCTTTAGTTCTCAACGAGATTTTCGAACCCTCGCAAAAATAAACAATATTCCAGCACCTTACACTATCTTTCCCGGCCAACGTATCTTGATTACAAAGCAGGAACAAAAACACAAAAAGGCGAAAAAATATACGAATTCGAGTAAAAAGTCTACTTTTTCCACACAAAAAAATAACAAAAAATTAAAGAAAGAGCTTGATCAGCCAAAACAACGAGAGTATGTTCAGAAACAGGCCAACAAAATAATTAGTGACAAAAACGGTAATTCTAATTCTAAAGTTGTATGGAGCTGGCCGGCTAAGGGCAAGGTCACGCGACGCTTTTCTAATAAAGAAAACGGCTTTAAAGGGTTACAGATCACTAACAAAGAGGGGGCTTCTGTTTTAGCTGCTGCACACGGAACTGTGGTATACGCGGGTAACGCGTTGCGAGGTTACGGTAATTTAATTATTTTGAAACATAATGATGATTACCTAAGTGCTTACGCGCATAATTCAACGTTGCTTGTAAAGGAAAAACAGGAAGTAAAGGCAGGGCAGAAAATAGCAGAAATGGGCAGTTCAGACTCTTCGGTTACGGCTTTGAGATTTGAAATTCGTTATCGGGGTCAAGCAGTCAATCCTGCTAAGTATCTACCTTAGCCATTAGGGTATTGATAAAAGTGATTTAGCTCAATCACATATTTGCTCGGGAGGACGCTTATGGGTCACACAGCAAAACTAGAGAAAACAACTGACGCGATTGACGATAAATTTGATGACACGGTAGTCGAAGATGATGCTTCTGAACTATTAGAAGAAGTTGATAACGAAGAAGATATATTTGCAAAAGACGAAGTTGCTAAAAACTTAGATGCAACCCAGCTGTATTTAGGTGAAATTGGTTTTTCTCCACTATTAAGTGCAGAAGAAGAAGTATTTTTTGCTCGCAAAGCATTGAAAGGCTGTGAAGCCTCTCTCAAGCGAATGATTGAAAGTAATTTACGTCTAGTAGTGAAAATTGCCCGCCGTTATAACAATCGTGGCCTTGCACTACTTGACCTTATTGAAGAAGGTAATCTAGGCCTTATCCGAGCTGTTGAAAAATTTGACCCAGAACGTGGTTTTCGCTTTTCAACCTATGCAACATGGTGGATCCGTCAAACCATTGAACGCGCCATCATGAACCAAACACGTACAATTCGTTTACCAATTCACGTAATTAAAGAACTAAATGTGTATTTAAGAACTGCACGTGAACTAACCCAGAAGTTAGACCACGAACCAACCGCAGAAGAAATTGCAGAGTGCTTAGATAAGCCGGTTGAAGACGTGACTAAAATGCTGCGTTTAAATGAAAAGATAACTTCAGTTGACACTCCTATTGGTGGTGAAAACGATAAAGCTCTGCTTGATATCATAGCCGATGAAAAAGGCTCTGGTCCTGAGGGAGAAGTACAAAATAACGACATTAACAAACACATTGTTGATTGGTTAGGTGAGTTAAACCCTAAACAACGCGAAGTACTCGCTCGACGTTTTGGTTTACTCGGTTATGAGCCATCAACTTTAGAAGATGTTGGTCGTGAAATTGGCTTAACACGTGAGCGTGTAAGACAAATTCAGGTGGAAGCACTACGTCGCTTAAAAGACATATTGCAACATGAAGGTTTAAGCACTGATAGCTTATTTGACCAATTCACCTGATATATAGCAAATTAGACAACAATACATAGGCTTTAGGGTCTAGAACACACAAAAAAGCTGACATTGCGTCAGCTTTTTTTATATCTATGTTATACCTACAGTAAATCTTTTAATTGATACAGTAGTTGGTGTGCTTGTCTTGGCGTTAGGCTGTCTGGATCAAGCTGTTTTAAGGTTAATTCAAGCTCAGACGGTTCATCATCAAAACTTAATGTTTGCTGTTGCTGCTCAATGGGGGCCGTGACAGGTTGGTGGTTTTCGAGCATTTTTAGCTTTTGTTTGGCTTGTTGGATCACCGCTTTTGGAACACCGGCCAAGGCAGCAACTTGTAGGCCAAAGCTTTTGCTTGCTGCGCCTTCAAGCACAGTATGCATAAAGGCAATGGTGTCGTTATGCTCAATGGCATCTAAATGCACATTTACCAACCCTGTTTTTTGTTCGGCCAGCTCTGTTAACTCAAAATAGTGAGTTGCAAATAAGGTTTTAGCGGCAATTTTTGAAGCTAAATAGTCAGCTGTTGCATAGGCTAGTGATAAACCATCATAGGTCGAAGTACCGCGACCAATTTCATCCATTAGCACCAGTGATTGTGCTGTGGCGTTATTTAAAATAGTTGCCGTTTCTGTCATCTCAACCATGAAAGTTGAACGCCCTGATGCTAAATCATCGCTTGCCCCAATACGTGTAAAGATACGGTCAATATTTCCGATTTCAGCACTATCTGCAGGCACATAAGAGCCAATGTGTGCCATTAGCACGATAAGTGCAGTTTGACGCATATAGGTTGATTTACCACCCATATTTGGACCTGTGATAATCAACATTTTACGGTCGTTATTAAGCTCCACTGGGTTGGCAATAAACGGGTCTTTCATTACCTGTTCAACCACCGGGTGGCGACCTTGTTTAATACTGATGTTATCGTTATCGCACAGTGTTGGCTTAGCATAATTAAGCGCTTGTGCTCGTTCTGCCAAATTGTTTAAAACATCTAAATCAGCCAGTACGGCAGCCATAGTTTGTAACTGTTCAATGTGCGGAGCAATAAATTCGAACAGTTGCTCGTAAAGCTGTTTTTCAAGCGCAAGTGCTTTTGATTGGCTACCAAGTACTTTATCTTCATGCTCTTTTAGCTCAGGGATAATATAACGCTCATTGTTTTTTAGCGTTTGGCGACGAATATAATCTGCAGGCACTAAATGAGAATTGGCGCGGCTTACTTCAATAAAAAAGCCATGCACTTTGTTGTAGCCAATTTTTAAAGTGCTAATGCCAGTGCGCTCTCGCTCACGCTCTTCAAGCTTTTCAAGAATATCGGTTGCACCTTGGCTTAGTGCACGCCATTCATCAAGCTCACTATTATAGCCCGGTGCAATAACGCCACCATCACGGATAAGTACTGGTGGGGTTTCGATTACAGCACGTTCGAGTAAATCTTGTAGTTCAGGTAACTGTTGCGACTGAGCAATGATTTGGCTAATACGTGGGTCATTAGCATCCATCAGTAATTCGTGTAGTGGTGCTAGTGCTTGCAGTGCACTACGCAGGCGCGTTAAATCACGTGGTCTTGCGGTACAAAGTGCTAAACGGGCGATGACACGTTCAATGTCACCAATTTGTTTTAACGACTCTTGCAGTTCACCACATAATTGCGCATCAATAATGGCGCTAATAGCGTTGAGTCGAGAGTTGAGCTCTGTTTTACTGCGCACCGGTGTATGAATACGGCGTTTTAATAAGCGAGAACCCATCGCTGTCGCCGTTTTATCAAGTACTTGCGCAAGGGTATTTTCATAACCACCCGATAAGTTAACGGTAAGTTCAAGATTTTTACGGGTGGCTGCATCTAAGATCACTGCATGTTCGTTTTGCTCAAGGGTAATGGCACGAATATGCGGCAGGGCAATGCGCTGCGTATCTTTTACGTATTGCATTAAACAGCCCGCAGCCACTAAAGCGGCATGTGCTTTGTCTACACCAAAACCAACCAGATCTTTAGTGCCAAATTGGTCGCACAGTAAATGCTGCGCAGTATCTAGATCGAATTCCCATTCAGGGCGACGACGTGCACCTTTAATGTGCTCAATTAAGTGCACATTCGCAAAGGTTTCACTATAAAGTAACTCTGCCGGTGCTAAACGCTGTAATGTTGAGCTAAATGCTTCATCAGTATTAACTTCTAATACATTGAATCGACCAGAGTTTATATCAAGATAGGCAACTCCATATAAGCCTTGCTTGTTTTGCCAAACACTGGTCAGAAGGTTGTCTTGGCGCTCTTGTAGTAACGCTTCGTCAGAAATTGTGCCAGGGGTAACAATACGCACAACTTTACGTTCCACAGGGCCTTTGCTGGTGGCGGGGTCGCCAATTTGCTCGCAAATAGCTACTGATTCACCCATTTGTACAAGGCGAGCTAGGTAGTTTTCAACGGCATGATAAGGCACACCTGCCATTGGTATTGGATCACCACCGGCTTTACCGCGATGAGTTTGAGAAATATCAAGAAGTTGCGCTGCACGTTTAGCGTCATCAAAGAAAAGTTCGTAAAAATCGCCCATACGATAAAACAATAGAATATCCCGATGCTCGGCTTTTATTTTTAGATACTGCTGCATCATAGGGGTTTGTTGTTTTATAGTGTGCGGTGCATAAAGATCAAACGACATGTATTTACCCAAAGGCTGAATATGGAATTACATCAAGAGATTAAAACACTTGCTGCGAAATTAGGAGCTATTTTAACGGATAAACGCTTATGGATCACTACCGCAGAATCATGCACTGGTGGTGGCGTTAGTTATGCGTTAACTGATACCCCCGGCAGTTCGAATTATATTGACCGTGCGTTTGTTACTTATAGCAATCAAGCAAAACAGCAATTAATAGGTGTTAGTGAGCAAACATTAAACAATTTTGGTGCTGTCAGTGAGCAAACCGTGCTTGAAATGGCATCGGGTGCTGCAAAAGCTGCAAACGCAGATATTGCAATTGCTATCTCAGGGATTGCAGGCCCCGGTGGTGGAACACTGGATAAACCTGTAGGGCTGGTATGGTTTTGTATTCATTTTGCCGGAAAAAACTACCCAAGCGAACAGGTTTTCTCAGGAGATAGAGCTGAAGTTAGACTGCAAGCTATTGTTTATTCATTAAAAACTGTAATTGAATTGATAAAATCAGAAAATTAGCTTGATACTGTGATTTCATACAGTATACTGTCTGCATTAGCCGGATTTGGAGAACAGAATGAACGATAACAAACAAAAAGCCTTAGATGCTGCTTTATCACAAATTGAGCGTCAATTTGGTAAAGGCTCAATTATGAAACTGGGCGACAACAAAGCCCTAGACATTGAAGCTATCTCAACAGGTTCACTAGGTATCGATATCGCATTAGGTATTGGTGGTTTACCTACGGGCCGTATTGTTGAAGTGTATGGTCCTGAATCATCAGGTAAAACAACGCTTACTTTACAAGTTATCGCTGAAGCTCAAAAGCAAGGTAAAACCTGTGCATTCGTAGATGCTGAGCACGCTCTGGATCCTGTATACGCTCAAAAACTGGGTGTAAACATTGACGAATTACTTGTTTCTCAACCAGATACTGGTGAGCAAGCATTAGAAATTTGTGACATGTTAGTTCGTTCAAGTGCTGTTGATGTTGTGATTGTCGACTCGGTAGCTGCTTTAACACCTAAAGCTGAAATCGAAGGCGACATGGGTGATTCACACATGGGCTTACAAGCTCGCTTAATGTCACAAGCACTACGTAAGCTTACAGGTAACATCAAGCGTTCAAATACGCTGTGTATTTTCATCAACCAAATCCGTATGAAAATTGGTGTTATGTTTGGTAACCCAGAAACAACAACCGGTGGTAACGCGCTTAAATTCTACGCTTCAGTACGTATTGATATTCGTCGTATTGGTTCAGTAAAAGAAGGCGACGAGGTTGTTGGTAACGAAACCCGCGTGAAAGTTGTTAAGAACAAGGTTGCGCCGCCGTTTAAACAAGCTGAATTTATCATCATGTATGGTGAAGGTATTTCTAAGCAAGGTGAGCTAATCGACTTAGGTGTTAAGCATAAGATTGTTGAAAAATCAGGTGCTTGGTACAGCTACAATGGCAATAAAGTTGGTCAAGGTAAGGCAAACTCAATTAAGTTCTTAAAAGATAACCCTGAGATCGCAGATGAGATCGAAGGTAAGTTACGTGAGATGCTATTACTACAGGCAACTGTACAACCAGAAGATGGTGAAGATGCAGGCCTAATAGCTGAAGACGAGCTATAAACACTACTAAAGAGTACAGTTAAGCGTGATTTGACCCGCACTTAACACAAAAAAGACCGCTACATTGTTAGCGGTTTTTTTATGGGTGCTTATATTTTATATCGCGTTTAATCACTAGATTGTTGGCGGTATTCTGTGGTTGCGTGTAGCTTTCAGCTGTCAGAACACGCGATAGTGACTGTAACTTTCCCTTTTCTAACTTTACTCTTGCAACTCTTTCATGAAAAAGCCGCAGATGATGCGGCTTTTCAGTACTTAAGCTTTAAACTTCTAGCTCAAAGCTTATAACTGCCAGTTGAAAGACACTGAGTAGTTACGTGGTGCGCCGTAATAGCCTTGTGCCCAGAACAGGCTATGAAGATATTTTTCATTAGTGACGTTGTTGATATTAAGGTTAACACTTACATTATCATTGATGTCATAAGTCGCCATTAGATTTAATAAGCCATAAGCATCTTGCGTTGTGGTAATGAGAGGGGCATTAGTATCAGCATCACGAATTTGTACACGCTTGGTGTCGTCTTGCCATTGATAATTTAAGCCAAAAGTTAAGCCATCAACTTCAGGTACTTTGTGTGTTACAGCAAGTTTGAATTGATTTTCTGGTGTGTAGTCTTTAACTAGGTCATCACCATCAATATTTAAATTACTGTAACTGAAACTCGCACTCAAGGTATCGTTAATTTGACCGCTTAATTCTACCTCAAAACCATCACTGTTTATGCCATCAGCACCATAATAACGTGTATCATCAGGAAGTGAACCTGGCACGGCAACAGCAAGACCTTCCTGTTTAGCATCAAAATAGGCAAGAGTAACAAATAAGTTATCATCAAGTAGCTGTGCTTTTACACCAATCTCGCTGCTTTTACCTGTGATTGGGTCTAAGTAATCGCCATTGATGTCACGTTCAGTTTGTGGCACAAAGGTTTCAGTGTAGCTTGCGTAAGTTGATAAGCTTTCGTTGATATCGTACACAGCACCGAAGTAAGGCACAGTTTGCTCACTGTCTTTATCTTTTGCTTTACCATATGACTCGCCCTCTGTTTCCCAGTTTACTTGGCTTACACCAGCTAAAATACTGAAAGCATCTGTGGCACGGATACGTGTTGAAATATACGCAGAACGTTGACGGCTGGTGATATCAGCACCTGTTAAACCATCAGTAAGTGTTGGCACTGGCGCAACACCATTCCACCCACCTAGCTCCGGCATTGCAGGGAAGCCATTACCAGTCGTGTAGTCATACAGTGATTTATCTTTGTAATCAATATCTGCTTGGTTTACGCCAAAAGATAGGTCATGTTCCATACCAAATAAATCAAATTTACCCGTTGCGTAAATATCTAAAATGTCGTGCTTATCTTTGTGGTCATATTCACTTGCGTAACCTGTTAAGCCAAGACCTGTTTCTCTGTCTGGGGTACCGTAAACATAGAAAAGTTCTGAGTCTTGCTCATTTTCTAAGTGTGCGTAGCTTGCTTTTAAGAACCAAGTATTGGTAATTGCTTGCTCAATTGATAAGAACAACTGCTCTGTTGTGTTATTCCAATATGACCAATCAGACGCTGTGCTAGTTGAGGTATCAAAGTTTGTTGCAGTACCATCGCTATAATAAAGCGGTAGCGCGCCCCAAAGTGGGCTGTCGGCATCTTTCTTTTGATTTACATAGTTAGCAGTTACAACTGTGCTATCAGTAAGCTGACCTTCGTAGGCTAGGTAATAAATTGTTTTATCTTGCTCGTAACGGTCAAGGTATGACTCTGTTTTGTGCTTGGTGAATACAGCACGCACTGCATGGTTTTCGTTGAGAGCAGTTGATGCATCAAGCTCTAGACGTTTGTTATCCCATGAACCATACGATACAGATGCATTTACTTGTGTTTGGTAAGTAGGGCGCTTTAGAACCATGTTGACGGTTGCAGATGGGTTACCAGCACCTGTCATTAAACCGTTGGCACCACGTACAATTTCAACACTATCAAAAATAGAGGTATCTAGAGTACCTTGTATTGAACCGTTATCTTGTGGCATACCCATGCCATTAACTTGGAAGTTGGTGATCTCAAAACCACGGGCTTTAAAATAAGTACGGTCAGTTTCGATTTGTTCAACAGTCACACCAGGAGTGCTTTCTAATACGGCATTTAGGTTATCGAGGGAGAAATCATCCATTAATGCACGTGAAACAACAGAGATTGACTGTGGTGTTTCTTTAATTGTTAGTCCTAACTTAGTTGCTGACTGTGCTTCTTCGGTGATGTAATTTTTATGATGCTGGCCATAAACAGCTATTTTTTCAATAGCTTGTTCTTCTTTTTGTTGTTCAGCTAAAGCGTGTCCACTAAGTAGTGCTGAGGTCACTAGGCTTAACTGCGATAAGCGCAAAAATTTTGTTGATGACATGCAAAGTTCCAATTAGTTCAATTAATAATGAAATTAACGCGTAATCTAAACTAAATGAGAACGATTTGCAATTAAGTTTTTGTAGGGCTTGAAATGTTTTTAAAAATGCAACGCAGGAGAATCCAAACGCTTGATAAAAAAAAAGCGGCCGAAGCCGCTTCAGGAAGTAAAACTTTTAACTTTAAAACACGTATTTTGCAGAAAATTGCAGACGATCCATATCGCCATCAGTACCACTTTCAAGCTCACGTTCTGCATGTTTGAATTCAACCCCAAAAGTCAATTTTTTAACTGGTGAATACAATAGGTTAGCGCTAAAGCTTTGGCTTGTCTTTGTTGGGTCTATAGACATAGCTAATAAGTCAGTATTGTTATCAGCAGAGAAGAATGAATACAGGAAGGTTGAGCGCCATTGGCTGCTCCAGTTTTGTTGATAAGCAATAAAGCCAGATGTTGAATCAATCGCATCAAGATCATCGCCATCAAGTACTGCACCATGAGCAACATTTAAACCAACATAGCGGCCTAAACCAGAACCTTGTGTAAGCATAAATTTAAGATTATTTTCACCAAAATTTACTTTACCTGATGCGCTGATACCAAACGATGATGTATCCGCATCAATGCCATTTTGTTTATAAGTAAGCTGGCGTGCCAGACCTGTTACAACAAGCTCACCCCAATCAGCCTTATGGGCATAACGTGCTGTAAAGTCAGGCATTGAGGCATCATCAGTCGCCACACGAGCACCACCTACAGTGACTGTGCTTTCAGGGTTTTCAACAGAGAATGACCAGTTACCTGTTGTGTAGCGAATTTGTGCTTGGCGAGCAAACACTGTACCTTCTGCTGGGCCAACAAAGTCTAAGGTTTCAGGAAGGGCGCCAACGTTTTGGAAGTTTGACCAAGCTTGACCAAATAACCATCCATCATAAGTTACAAATGCTTGGCGTATACGCGGTGCATATGAGTTTGTAACACGCTCATTTCCACCTGGTGCAGAAGCAAGGAAATCGATTTCTATTTTGGTTTTAATTGTTTTCCCATCATCTAATTTAGTTGCTGTGCCTAGGCTAAATCGAGACTGGCGAGCATGCATATCAAAGACAGCATCACTGTCGCTGTCTGCGCCCACGGGTGTTGTACTTGGGACATAGAAGTCACGGCCAATGCTGCCACCGGCTGGTACACCTGCAGAGTAATCACTCCACATCGCATCTAGTTTTACATAGCCACCATAAGAAACGTCGGTGTTACCAATGGTTGCAGCGTTAGCGGTACCTGCAAGTGCACATAAAACAGCCGAAGCTGTCAGTGTTTTTAATGCGGTTACTTTTGTTGTTGTCATAATGTGTATTCCTGTCGAAGCTACTTGTTGATTGCATTAATGTTGTTGTATCACTGTTGTTTAAGAAATGACTTCTCTCAATTATCTATTGGTCTATTAGACTAAGGTGGTAAGCGACTCAAAATCGCTTACCTGCGAACATTGAACTAGATTATAGAAGGCGATTTCGAAGTTTTTTGTGAAATGACAAGATATACAACTAAGGTCTAATACTTTCAGGGGCTTTGCTGAGTGATCCTTGAGGCAGGCCGAAGGCAAGTAATTAAAATGGAGACGACAACAATGTCAGAAAGTATCTATCCAGTACCAGCGCATATCAAGAATGCAGCATTAGTTGATAACGATAAATATAATACAATGTATAAGCAATCTATCGATGACCCTGAAGGATTTTGGCGAGAGCACGGTAAACGCCTTGATTGGTCAACTCCTTATAATAAAGTAAAAAACATCTCATTCGACAAAGGCCACATCAGCATCCGCTGGTATGAAGACGGCCAACTTAACGCTTCATATAACTGTATTGACCGCCACCTTGCTACTAAAGCAGATAAAACAGCCCTTATTTGGGAAGGTGACAACCCTGAACACAGCGAAAATATCAGCTACCAACAACTTCACGACGAAGTAGCAAAATTGGCAAATGGCCTTAAAAAGTTAGGCGTATCAAAAGGTGATCGCGTTGCTATTTACATGCCTATGACACCGCAAGCTATTTACGCTATGCAAGCATGTGCGCGTATTGGCGCGATTCATTCTGTGGTATTTGGTGGTTTCTCTCCATCAGCGATTGCTGACCGAATTAATGACTCAGGCGCTAAAGTGGTAATTACTTCAGACGAAGGTCGCCGTGCTGGCAACTGTGTACCACTTAAAGCAAATGTTGATGAAGCGGTATCACAAGACTCAGTAACTACGGTTGAACACGTTATTGTGCATCAGTTAACCGGTGGCGAAGTTGAGTGGAATAGCCACGATATTTGGTGGCATGAACTTGTCGCTGACCTACCTGCTGAGTGTGAACCAGAGCCAATGAATGCAGAAGATCCGCTTTTCATTCTTTATACCTCTGGCTCAACAGGTCAACCAAAAGGGGTGGTTCATACTACCGGTGGTTACCTCGTTTATGCATCAATGACACATGAATACGTGTTTGACCTAAAAGAAGACGATATCTTCTGGTGTAGCGCTGATGTGGGCTGGATCACAGGTCACAGCTATATTGCCTATGGGCCATTAGTAAACGGCTGTACGCAAGTGGTTTTTGAAGGTGTACCAACGTATCCAACGGCGGGTCGTATGGGTGAAGTGATTGATAAGCACAACGTGACTATCCTTTACACTGCACCAACAGCTATCCGTGCTTTAATGGCGAAAGGTGATGAGCCAACAGCTACCTCAACACGCAATAGTTTACGTATCATGGGTTCAGTGGGTGAGCCGATTAACCCTGAAGCGTGGGCTTGGTATTACGAGCACATTGGTAACGAAAACTGCCCAATTGTAGATACGTGGTGGCAAACAGAAACTGGTGGCATCATGATCACACCGTTACCAGGTGCGACAGATATGAAACCAGGCTCTGCAACTCGTCCTTTCTTTGGTATTGCACCGGCACTTTTTGATGCTGAAGGTAATACACTCGAAGGCGCGGTTGATGGCAACCTTGTTATTTTAGATAGCTGGCCGTCACAAGCTCGTACAGTTTATGGTGACCATGAACGCTTTGAACAAACTTATTTCTCAGCTTACCCTGGTGTGTATTTCACCGGTGATGGTTGTCGCCGTGATGAAGATGGTTACTACTGGATCACTGGCCGTGTGGACGATGTACTTAATGTATCAGGCCACCGCCTAGGTACGGCAGAAATTGAAAGTGCATTGGTTGCTCACGAAGCTGTAGCAGAAGCTGCTGTAGTTGGTTATCCGCATGACATTAAGGGTCAGGGCATTTATGTTTACATCACACCAAATGAGGGTGTTGTAGTGAGCGATGAACTAACAAAAGAAGTGCGTAACTGGGTTCGTAAAGAACTAAGCCCAATTGCTTCACCAGATATGATCCAATGGTCTCCGGGTCTACCGAAAACACGTTCTGGTAAGATCATGCGTCGAATTTTACGTAAAATTGCGGCAAATGAGCATCAACAGCTAGGTGATACATCAACTCTTGCCGATCCAAGTGTGGTAGATGAACTAATCGAAAACCGATTAAATCGTTAAAATCACGTTAAAAACTTGATTAGAAGTTGATTCTAAACGTAGTATATCGGCTGTCACTTAGAAATAGGTGTCAGCCGAATTTATTAGGAGTGAACCATGAGTCAGTTTTTAATAGCGGACGATCATCCGTTATTTCGTGAAGCGCTGAAAGGGGCATTAAGTGCTAAGTTCGCTGATTTAGAAGTGTTTGAATCGGAAAACTTTGAGACCACTTTACAGGTGTTAAACGAACAAGAAGATCTTGATATCTTACTACTAGACCTTCACATGCCAGGCAATGGCGATTTATACGGCCTTATTCGCATTCGCGAAGATTATCCTAGCTTACCAATTGCTGTTGTTTCTGGCAGCGAAGATATTAACGTTGTCTCTAAAGTAATGGCCTATGGTGCAATGGGATTCATTCCAAAATCATCATCGTCAGATGATATTGCCATGGCAATCAACCACATTCTTGAGGGTGATGTGTGGCTACCATCAGAATTAAAAGATAAAGTCTCTGATGTTGATGGCGAAGATAAAGAAATTGCCGCTCAAGTTGCATCGCTTACGCCACAGCAATATAAAGTTTTACAATACTTACACGAAGGCTTGTTAAACAAACAGATTGCTTACGAGTTACATATTTCTGAAGCGACAGTGAAAGCACACATTACTGCAATTTTTAGAAAGCTAGGTGTGTATAACCGTACTCAAGCGGTATTAATTGCCTCTAAATTACAACTAGAGCCTATTGAGTCGGCATAACAAAAGATAATAACAACAATAAAGAGGCCATACAGCCTCTTCATTTTATTGCTTAAGCGAACACCACGGTTCGATTTCCATTGATAAACAGTTTATGTTCAGACGCGAGTTGCAGCGCTTTGCAAAACACCGTTTTCTCAACATCTTTCCCCATTTTTGCCATCATCTCAGCGGTATCCGCATGGCTAACATGTGTCACATCTTGTAAAATAATCGGCCCTTCATCAAGCTCGTTATTAACAAAGTGAGCGGTCGCACCAATTATTTTTACACCGCGCTCAAATGCCTGATGGTAAGGCTTCGCACCAATAAAGGCAGGCAAAAACGAATGGTGAATATTAATAATCTTACCTTCAAAGCGCGCCACAAATTCAGGGCTTAAAATACGCATATATTTAGCAAGGCCGATAATGTCAGGCTGATAGCTGGCAATTAAATCACCCACTTGTTGATCATGCTCAGCACGGCTTAAACCTTCGTGCGATACTACATGAAACGGCACGCCAAAGCCTGCAGCCAGAGGAGCTAAGTCTGCATAGTTGGCAATCACAGCCAGTACTTCGATGTTTAATGCTTTTTCGAATTGCTTAAGTAATACACCACCTAAACAATGTGCTTCTTTGGTGGCAAGCAATACCACTTTGGTTTTTTCACTGCTATGCAGCGCAAGCTCTGCGCCATCAGGAAGTAGCTCAGCAAGGCTTGGTAAAAAATCATCTGAAATAACGCCGCTTAACTCTGTACGCATAAAAAAGCGTTTAGCGTCTTTATCTACAAATTCGTTATTACGTGTAATGTTTAAATTATGCTGATGACAAAGACCGGTGATCTTGGCAATTAGACCAACATCATCATCGCATTGTGTGGTTAAAATCGTGTTCATAGTCCTCATTCTAATCCCGTTTGTGTGAGCCTCATTATTTGCTAATTTTTTAGCGCTGCATAGCGCAAATTGAACTATCTAATAATTTATCTGACTTCATTGTCTAACCTTACAAAATGTAATCATTATTTACTTTTCGTGTAAAAGTAAGCTGCTTTCACTATAAATGTGATTTTCTGTCCATAATTATGATTAATGAGTGCCTTTCTATACCTTTTTCTACACTTTTTAACCTTAACGTAAGTAACTGTAAGTGAAGGTAATCGTTTGTAAAACATAGAATTTTATTGCTTTAGTTGAGTCAAAGTAGATTATTACAAACAATAAGGAATAAACTCCATGAAAAGTACTCTGCTTAAAACAATTGTTGCCACAAGTTTGCTTTCGTTGCTGGCTGCCTGTTCTAGTGACGACAGCAGCAATAGCAACAGCGGCTATGTGCAACTGTACAATGGCTCTTATAATAGCCCCTATACACGTTTATTTGTTGATGACACTGAACGTTCGGGCGCAGATTTTGGTGATGTATCAACCCGCCATAATTACAGCTCGGGTGAGTATGAGCTGAGTTTTCAGTATGTTGATGTCAACGATAGCTATATCACTATTGATGAAGAAACCATTAAAATTAAAGACGATCAAACCCAGTTGCTAGTAATGAATGGTGATTTTGCTGAGCCAACATTCACTGAGCTAAGTGTGCCATCTTCAAGCGATGAAGATGAGTTTAATGTTGGCTTTTTTAATATCGTCGGAGAAGACAATATTTACGATGTTTACATTGCCACTGATGACGGGTTATTTGATACCGCAGAGTTACTGATGACTTCGCAGTACCTGGTAGAGCCAGAACTATCTACGCTTGAGGAGGGTTATTACACTATTTATGTCACTGCCAGTGGTAGCACTGATGTGATTTTTGAATCACCAAAATTGTATTTTAATGATGAAGCAACTTACATGGCGATGATCCGCCCAAGTTATGCAACAGAAGAAGACGGCATTACCCTTGATGTAGTGACGGCAAGTAGCTCGGTGACTCAACTAAACCACCAAGACGCACAAGGCCAGTTGCGATTTATTAATACTATTGATGATTACACACAAACCCAATTTAAAGTAACCAGAGGAACAACGTCTACCAATACCGAAGTTGTAAGCAACGATAGTTACTCTGAATACATGAGTATGTCACCAAATAGTTACAGCGTAGCCATGTTAGATGAGGCTGGCGACAAGATTGTTGATAACTTCTTAATGACATTAGAGCGTGAGCAAAGTGCGGTTGGTCTATTCTACAATGACAAAGACTACGGCCCTCGTATGATGACCATTGAAGAAAACCTAACACCTAGCAGCTATAGCCACACAGTTACTGTGGTTAATTTAATTGATAACTATGCAGGGCAACAGATTGACGAAGTCGATGTGTATTTCACTCTCAATGGTGAAACCGTTGATGATACTAGTAATGTCGTTGAAGGTTTAGATCAATACGACCAAAAAGAGCAGGTGGTTGATAACGAAGTTTATACAACCTATGTGGTGTTTGAAGACAACGGCCAGCAGATTGTGCTATTGCAACAAAGCGACATGGATTTTACCGAAGAAGGTAACTATATCTTGGTGATTGAACATGATGAAACCACTGATTCAGGTTACAAAATGACCTTAGAGCGAACGGTGACTGAGCAGTCTTAATTGGCTTGAACGCAATATCGTTGTTTCTTTACTCTTGCTAAGTGTTTATTATATAAACAATTAAGGTTTTTGCTTTTTTGTTTAAAGCGTACACATGGAGTGAGTATGGACGACGGTATTGCGTTACTAGTATTACTAGCACTAGTTGTTGTAGGTGGCTCAATTGCTGGCATTATTGCCTTTTTTCAACTCTCTAGTTTGAAGCGTGAAGTAGCTGCTCTTCGAGTAGAACTTAACGCGACCTATATCCATAATCCACAAGCAACTATTGTAAATTCGTTTGATAATTTAAACGAAGCTCTGACCGACACTTCAAAACGAGAACCAAAGCCTGAAGCCATCAATAAGCCAACTGAGGCAATGGCTAAAAAGCCACAGCAAACGAAACCCAAGCCTGCAACTTTTAATCCGCTAGTTAGCCAACTAGTTACACAAATCAAAGCCAATTGGCTAACTTGGGTAGGAGCGGTTGCACTTGCCTTTGGTGGTATCTTTTTGGCCCGCTATTCACTTGAAGCCGGTTTATTATCCGAAACCATGCGACTCATACTTGGCGCTATTTTTGGCCTGAGTTTAATTGTTACAGCTGAGGTTTTACATCGTAAAGGTATTACCTTTGAAGGATTTAGCAACTATATTCCCGCGGCGCTGGCAAGTGGCGGCTTTATTAGTTTGTTTGCATTGACCTTGCTGGCCTACAGTCATTACGGCTTACTACAAGCCTTACCAGCATTTAGCATTTTAACCTTGGTTTCTTTGGCTGCAAGCTGGATGGCATTACGTTTTGGCCCCGTGCTGGCTGTAATTGGTATTATTGGCGCTTACAGTGTGCCTTTATGGGTAGATACTGGGAGTAATGACTTTATTGCACTCCTTACTTATGTTGCTTTTGTCAGTGTATCAGCTTCGCTAGTCGCACATTACGTAAAACGGCATTGGCTGTGGTATTTGTTATGGGCGGGGCATTTAGGCTGGTATTGCTTAGTTGCAATGAGTGCAACTAAAAACCTACACTGGTTTATTAACCTTTATGCGCTGTTTAGCATTGTATTGTTAATTGCGATTCCACGTTTAGGGCTAAGTATTAAACAAGTTGAATACCGCCCACACCGCTTTAAAACACTTCTGAAACAACTGCCCGACAACCCTCTGTTATTAGCAGTTGTCATGCCACTTTATCTTTTACTCATTAGCCATAATGATCTGCTTACTTGGCAGCTTAGTATGTTGTCGTTAGTGGCTTTACTGTTGTTTTTGGTATTAAAAAACAGTGCATGGGATCACTGGCTGATAATTGCTGTAGTGAGTGTGGTGTGTTTGCTAACAGGGCAATACAATACTGTTGATTACTCTGAGCAGCTTTTTGTTTTTAGACAAAATTACGGAGCAGGGCTGTTTTTTATTGCTTTGTTTGCTGGTTATGGTTTTTTGTTTGGTCGTAAATACCCTAAACGCTTTGGCTTTACCTTACTCGCTTCACTTTCAGGCTTTGTGATTATTAGTTGCTTATATGTCATCACTCCTGATCATGCCTTAATGACGGCATACCCGGTTTGGTGCTTTGTATTACTGGCACTGTCTTCTTGGTTATTTAAGTTATCAATTAATAGCACGAATCCAATGCAGGTATTTAGTTACTGGCTTGGCGGTAATGCCAATATTAGTTTGGCGTTAACCATGCTTCTTGAAGGGAGTAGCTTAACCTTGGCACTCGCTGCGCAAGTGTTGTTGATCAGTTTTTATGTCAATAAACATGCACTCAGTATTCCGACTTGGCCGCTAAAAGGTTTAGTTGGTGCTTTACTTGTTAGGTTAAGTTTTGCACCTTGGTCAGCTGATTACAGTGATGCGCTATTACTTGGTGTGCACTGGAGTTTAGTTGTTTACCCTGTGTCTGCTTGCTTATTTTACTTGGCAGCAAGACACTGGCAGCAGCAATCTGTTCGGGTGTGGCTAGAAGGTGCTACGCTTCATTGTATCGCTTTATTCATTACCACAGAGACGAGCTATCAGTTAGTGGGGCACTATCCTGATTTTGAGAACTTGTCTGTGTATGAGCATATTTTATTAACCTGTAACTGGGGCATATTGGGCTGTGTTTACCTGATGCGTTCACGTTTTACTGCGCAATTAGCTAAGCTCTATCAAGTGGCAGGTTTTGCGTTATTAGCATTAAGCGGATTGTTAGTTCTGAAAAGCTTTACCGCTGTAAATCCGTTTTTTGAGCCGATAAATATTGGCAGTTGGCCGATTATTAATTGGCTACTATTACTTTGGTTAGTTCCAGCCATAATTGCAATTTGGGCAAGCCAGCTGACAAAATCTCAGCGCTTTTTGCATAAGTTTTTTAGTGCATTTGCAGGTGTGATGAGTGTTTTATATATCAATGCGGAAATTCGCCACAACTGGCAAGGGGAGTATATAAATCTTGCTTTACCGACCTCAGATGCAGAGCTGTATAGCTACTCTTTAGTTTGGCTTATTATTGGTGCTTTGGTGGTCGTGGCGGGGCAGTTAAAAACTATTACGGTTTTACAAAAGCTAGGCCTTGGTTTATTAGCGCTGGTGGTGTTAAAAGTGTTTCTGATAGATATGGCAAACTTAACCGGATTATTACGTGCTATTTCGTTTATCGGCTTAGGCTTGTCGTTAGTTGCACTTAGTTGGTTGTTCCAAAAATTTAAGGCAAAGCCTACTGCTTTGCCTTAAATAAAGGGAATGCATGGTGTTAAGTGCTATGGTTAAGCAGGGCTTTGAGTTTAGCTGGCTTAACGGGTTTGCTAAGGTAATGAATTTGCTCAGCTTTGGTTTGTTGTTTTAGCGCTTCATCACGTACTGCTGTGATTAAAATTGCCGGTACTGGGCTTTGCCAAATTTCCCTTAACGTTTTAATTAGCGTAATACCATCGCAATCATGGCCAAGCTGATAATCCATTAAGATCACATCGGGTGCGCCGTGGTCTTTAGCATAGGCCATGACAGTTTCTACTTGATCAAAGAGCTGATAATTGGCTTGCCATTTTTGCAACAGACTTGCCATAGCATTTAAATTCTCCGGATCATCATCAACCGCAATAATGTTCATTGCACTGCGATTTTCAACGCCTTTTTTAGGCGTGTCTTTTTGCTGAATAAATTGGCTTTCACCATATGGTACTTCAATACTAAAGCGGCTACCTTTGCCGGGCGTTGAAGTGACATCCATACGTAGCGAAAGCAAGTCGACCATCCGTTTTACTACCCCTAAACCAAGTCCGACTCCTTTGTTATCGCCCGCTTCAATACGGTAGAAGTCATTAAATATTTTTGCTTGCTCCACTTCACTTATACCCGGGCCTGTGTCCCAAACTTCAATACGTAAATGGTGTTTGCGTTTGCGACACGCAATTAAAACTCGGCCGCTTTCGGTGTACTTAACCGCATTTGACACCAAGTTTTGAATAATTCGTCGCAAATAGGTGATATCGCTGTGTACGATTGTCCCTTTTGAACGCACTGTAAGCTTTAAGCCTTTTTCACTCGACATAATGGCGTATTCATTTTTTAGCGGTGCAAGTATGTCATCAATACTAAAATGACGTGGCGTTGGGGTCATTGCCCCTTGCTCGAGCTTGGCAATTTCTAACAGCGCCGACATCAAATGCACCGTTGAATCTAAGCTTGCACCCAGCTTTTCAAAGTTATTTAAGTTGTTGCTCGAAAGGGTTTTATCATCAATAGCTGCAAGGTATAGGCGCGCCGCATTCAGCGGTTGTAAAATATCGTGGCTAGCCAAGGCTAAAAATCGCGTTTTACTGTCATTAGCTTGTTCTGCCTCTTTTTTGGCTAAAGTAAGTGCTTGCTCAGTTTGTACTCGGCTATCGATTTGCGCTTGTAAATCTCTATTTATGGTGCGTATTTCTTGGGTACGCGCTTCGATGCGGTTTTCAAGATCCATGTTAACTTCTTCGAGGGCGTTTTGCGTTTCGATATGCACAGTAATATCAGAGAAGCTTGTCACAAAGCCGCCATCAGGTAATGGGTTACCTATCATTTCAAATACTTGGCCATTTCGGCGGTGGCGAATAAAGTGATGAGGTGTGCCGTTTTTAAGATGCTGTACACGCTTTTCTACATGACGTTCAACCTCACCCGGACCACATTCACCGCGCTCTGCGTTATAGCGGATCACTTCTTCAATAGGTTGGCCAACCTCCAGAAACTCATCAGGGTAGTTAAACATTTCGGCATAGCGTTTATTCCAAGCAACCAAATTTAGTTCTTTATCAACAACCGAAATACCATGACTGAGGTTCTCAAGGGATGTGAAAAGTAAATTTTGATTAAATTGCAGTGCTTGTGTGGTTTCATCAAAAAAGTTAACCACTTCTTCAAATGCCATGCGTTTACCAGAGGCAACCGTGTGGATCAGCGCTTGTGCTGAAGATGCGCCTAGCACACCGGTTAAGGCTCGCTCACAATAAGCGATAAACTCAGGGTCTGGATGTGCGTTGTTGTCATCTAAGTTATGTGACAACGCAAAGTGAGCCAGCACTTGTTGCGAGCGTTGAACGCCTAAAAAGGTTTGTAGCAGCACTTTAAAGTCGTAAACGGTGGCTTTAACGTTTTTATTTAAGCGTCTGGCGAATACAGCTTGCTCTTTAGGGTTAACAAAGGCTGCTGCCTGAATCTTATCAATTAAACGCTCATCTGCACCGAGCGAAAAACTAATATAACAGCCAATATTGGCAAACAAGGCGATTAGGGTGCCACGCGTAATAAGTGTTTGTTGCAGCTCCGTATTTAGGCTATTACCCGCATCTAAAATAGGTAACATTAAGAATAATACCCAACAAATGAAGCCTGCTAATAATCCGGCATAAACGCCATAAGCGTGGCCTTTTCGCCAGTATAAGCCGCCAACAATGGCTGGGAGTAATTGCGACACCAAAGAAAAGGCCACTAACCCCATACTTGCCAGTGCTTTACCATGACCAAACCATTGCTGGTAGAAATACGACAAAATCAAAATACCGGCAATGGTGAAGCGCCTCACTAATAAAATTTGTGATTTATAGCTGCTGGTAATGAGGTTACGTTTAAACTTACGGCGTAGCATTAACGGTAGTACCACATCATTTGAGATCATGGTGCTGAGGGTGAGTGTAGCCACTACAATCATTGCCGTGGCTGCTGATAGACCACCAATAAATACAAAAGTTGTTAAGAAGGCATTTTCATGGATCAGTGGTAGGGCTAATACAAAGCTGTCGGGCGAAAATCCACTGCCAATACCAGGGTGAATAGCGGCAGTTGCAATAGGGAAAATCATTGCCGCAGTTAGCAGTAAATACAACGGAAACGCCCAACGAGCAGTAAAAAGATGGCGTTTATCTTGGTTATCAACCACGGTGACATGGAACTGCCTTGGTAAACAGATAATCGCTGCTGCCGCCATCATTGATTGGCCGATAAAGTTGAAGCTAAAAAAGTCAAAATTATGCCAATGCTGCCAAACTGAACCTGTTAATTGCTCTGCTTGTACCTCACTGAGGTTAAACAAAGTGTATAGTGCAAGTCCTGCCACAGCGACTAAAGCTAATAACTTCACCATAGATTCAAAAGCGACAGCGAGCATCAGTCCAGAGCGATATTCGGTAACATCCACTTTGCGGGTACCAAAGAATATCGCAAACATTGCCATGATTAAGGTTGCAGATAACGCCAACATAGAGCCTGAAATACGGCTATCGTTTTGTAGTAATAAGAAACTACTACTGAGAGCTTTTAATTGCAGAGCAATGTAAGGAATCGTCGCTAATAAAGCGATAATTGTCACCATAATGGCGGTAGTTTGTCGTTTACCGTAGCGCGCTGAAATAAAGTCGGCAATCGTGGTGATATTTTGCTTTTTACTTACCAAAACTAATTTGCGCAAAAAACCTTGGCCAAAGAAAAATAGCAACGCAGGACCAATTAAAATCGGTAAGTAATTCCAACTGTTAGTAGCGGCTGTTCCGACTGAACCGTAGTAAGTCCAAGACGTACAGTAAATGCCTAATGAAAAAGAATAAACAAATGGATGGTGACTAATTCTTTTTGCAAGAGGAGTGGTTTTGTCCCCCCAATTTGCCAACCAAAACAACACGCCAATATAGGCGAGTGCAACAAATAAAAGCGCAGCTGTCATGTTTAAATTCAGTAATTATTGTAATAACACTACCTTACCAGAATTATGCGCGATTTCGATGGCTAGATTTTTTGCAATAAAAATTAATAAAAAGTAAGTTGTTGATAATAAATGGAAAGTTATGTTTTACGCACGGTTATTAGACTAATGTCGCAGATCATTCGTTTTTACTATTTTCGCTATTTCGCAAATTTATCTTTATAGGTTAAGTTGTTGTTAATTATTGTTTTTTACCATTCATTAACAAATGATGTTTTACAGTTTACGTAAACGTAAACTGACTGTTACGACTATGGTCTCAATTCCATAAATCAGAACCCTTGCTAACTTAGTTAATGACAACTAATACCACTCATTACTTTTTTGTAATGCATAAGGGGATAAAAATGGCTTTTAAAGATGAAGAACAAGCAAAAGCTTATTGGGCGGAAAACCTCGCACTGCTATTTAAATTATTAGCAATTTGGTTTGTCGTTTCATTTGGTTTTGGCATTTTACTAGTAGACGTACTCAATGAGATACGTTTCTTTGGGTTTAAACTCGGCTTCTGGTTCTCCCAGCAAGGCGCTATTTACACCTTTGTAGCTTTGATTTTTGTTTACGTTTTCAAAATGAATACGTTAGATAAAAAATACGGCGTAGACGAATAGGAGCTAAGCAATGGATGTTCAAACACTCACGTTTATTATCGTCGGTTTAAGCTTTGCGCTTTATATCGGCATCGCAATCTGGGCCCGCGCGGGGTCAACAAATGAATTCTATGTTGCAGGTGGTGGTGTACCGCCGCTGGCAAATGGTATGGCAACCGCTGCTGACTGGATGAGTGCGGCATCGTTTATCTCAATGGCGGGTATTATCTCGTTTGCGGGTTATGACGGTGGTGTATATCTAATGGGTTGGACAGGTGGTTATGTACTACTTGCGTTATGTTTAGCACCTTACTTGCGTAAATTTGGTAAGTTCACAGTACCAGATTTTATCGGCGACCGTTATTACTCACAAACTGCACGCGTTGTTGCGATTTTATGTGCGATCTTTATCTGTTTCACATACATCGCAGGTCAAATGCGTGGTGTAGGTGTGGTTTTCTCTCGCTTCTTAGAAGTGGATATTGAGACCGGTGTTTACATTGGTATGGTGATTGTATTCTTCTACGCTGTACTTGGCGGTATGAAGGGGATTACTTACACGCAAGTAGCTCAGTACTGTGTACTTGTATTTGCTTACCTTGTTCCAGCAATCTTCATTTCAATGATGATGACAGGTCACTTCTTCCCACAAACCGGTTTTGGTGCAACGCTTAGCGATGGCTCAGGACAGTTTGTGCTTGATAAACTAGATGGGCTCAGTACTGAACTTGGCTTTGCGCAATACACCGAAGGCTCGAAGAGCATGATTGATGTATTCGCAATCACAGGTGCGTTAATGGTTGGTACTGCAGGTTTACCGCACGTAATCGTTCGTTTCTTCACTGTTCCTCGTGTTAAAGACACGCGTATCTCAGCTGCATGGACACTTGTTTTCATTGCAATCGTTTATACAACAGCACCTGCTGTAGCGTCATTCGCTCGTGTAAACATGATTGATACAATTAACGGTAAAGACGGTAGCGGTACAGAGTATGCAGAAGCACCAGCATGGGTTAAAAACTGGGAAAGAACAGGCCTAATCACCTTTAACGATAAAAGTGGTGACGGCAAAATGTTCTACTCAGCAGGTAAGATTGATGATCCAAACAGCGCTAACGAAGTTAAAGTTGACCGCGACATCATGGTACTTGCTAACCCTGAGATTGCAGACTTACCAGCATGGGTTGTAGCATTGGTTGCAGCAGGGGGTATCGCAGCAGCGCTATCAACTACAGCAGGCTTACTATTGGTAATCTCGACCTCGGTTTCGCACGATTTATTAAAACGTACCTTAAAACCAGATATTAGTGATAAACAAGAGCTACTTGCTGCGCGCTTAGCAGCGATGATAGCGATTGTGATTTCAGCTTACTTTGGTATTAACCCGCCTGGATTCGTGGCCTCGGTTGTTGCCTTTGCCTTCGGCTTAGCAGCGGCGAGCTTCTTCCCAGCCATCATTATGGGTATCTTCTCTAAGAAGATGAATAAAGAAGGTGCGATTGCGGGTATGGTGACAGGTATTACATTCACAGCGGCTTATATTATTTACTTCAAGTTCGTAAGCCCTGAATTGAATACACCGGCACACTGGTTATTTGGTATCTCACCTGAAGGTATCGGTCTAGTTGGTATGATTGTTAACTTTGTAGTTGCAGCTATCGTACTTAAACTAACAGCTGAAACACCAGTTGAAATCCAAGAAATGGTTGAAGGTATCCGTAACCCTAAAGGTTCTAGCGCAGCACACGCGCACTAATAAAACCATTTTATGAGAACACACTCTTGAAGATCAAAAGCCCGACTTAAGTCGGGCTTTTTATTTATTTAAAACAGGGGTAGTGTAGATATTGTCTCTATTTTATTGCGAGAATGACCATGAATACCGAGCAACAGGAAGTCGCCCAATTTGTGATGCAACAAACGCCGTTTAATCAGCTAGATAGCGCTGCATGCGAGTATTTTGTTAATCATCTCGATATTATTTATCTGACCCGAGAGAATCAAAATCAGTGGTTAAGCTCTGATAATTTACGGTTATTTTTAATTCGCTCTGGCGACTACGACTTAGTCGACCCAAAAGGCGATGTGATCACTAAATTATCAGGTGGCGATTACTTTGGTTTTCCGTCACTGTTAACTGGCGAAGCGATTCAAAATAGCATTTCAGTGCAAAAGGAAGGCATTGTTTACATGCTAAACCAAGCGGCATTTGATTACTTACGCCGAGAGTACAAGGTGTTTGAGCAATACTTTGTTCGCGCCCATAAAAACCGTTTATTGTCGTCTCATTATAAAAGTCAAAACGACAGTTGGTCGGAGAAAAAAATTTGCGAATTGATGAATCGCAAAGCGGTCACTTTGGCGCCAGAGGCAAGTATTCGTCAAACCGCTAAAAAAATGAAACAGCATGGTGTTTCGTCGATTATGCTAACTGAGCATGATCGCCTCGTTGGGGTCGTGACCGACAGAGACTTACGCAATCGCGTATTGGCCGATGAGGTTGACCCTCAAGAGTCAGTAAGTAGCATCATGACCTGTAAGCCCAAGTTTATTTTTGAAAACAATCGCGTGTTTTCGGCATTGCACTTAATGCTTAAGCACAACATCCACCATTTACCTGTGCTTGATGAACATCACAAACCGCTTGGTATGCTCACCAGCACAGATTTGCTGCGTCAGCAAAAAAGCGATCCAGTGCAATTGATTGGACGAATTTATAAAGCGCATAGCGTGGTAGATTTAAAGCGTTATTCGCAAGAGATACCCGGCTTGTTAAAAGGCTTTTCAAACAATATTGATGACATCTCCTTGATTGGTAAATTATTAAGTGGCTTAACCGATGCACTGACTTCGCGGTTAATCCGTTTGTTCCAAGAAGATAATGGCGCGGCACCAACCAGCTTTAGTTTTATTTGTTTTGGTTCACAAGCAAGGGAAGAGCAAACATTGCATTCAGACCAAGATAATGGCTTGTTACTACCTGATGATTTAACGGACGAACAACAAGATTACTTTAAGCGTATGGGCGAATATGTCTGTGAGCATTTAATTGAGTGCGGCATAAAACGTTGTCCTGGCAATATCATGGCGAGCAATGCAGAATGTCGAATGGGCATTAACGCTTGGACTGAAAAGTTTCATAAGTGGATCACCTCACCGACACCAGAGGCGATGCTCAATTGTAAGATATTTTTTGACTTACGTTTTATAGAAGGTTCCACTACCTTATATGCACGCTTTTGTGAGCAGCTAAAACGCATTTCTAAGAATGACTTATTCTATGCGGCTATGGCGAGCGACATTAAAAATACCCCAGTGCCCATTGGTTTGTTCAATCAGTTCAAATTAGAAAAAGACGATAAACAGCATAAATACCTCGACTTAAAAAAACGCGGTGTGGTGATCATTAACGACATAGTGCGTTTATATTCCCTCAAAGCGGGTATTCAGCGCGCTAATACCCAAGAGCGCATAGACGCGTTAATGAAATTTTCGCTACTCAATAAAGATGACCTATATAACTTAAAAGACTGTTGGCGCTTTTTAACTCAACTGCGTTTAGGCACGCAAATTAACGAAGAGGGGCTGCCTAGCAACTGCATTAACCCAAATGCGTTGAATTCATTGGAGCGACATCAATTAAAAGAAGCATTTTATTTGGTTAAGCAGGCGCAGCAAGCCGCCGCATTTAAGTTTGCTCGCGGTAGTTTATAGGAGAGGGTATGGTTAAACGCTGGTTAAGTCGGTATTTAGCGCGAAAGCAACTTTTGGCAGCTGATGCCTATAAAGAGCGCTATGTAGTGATAGACATGGAGTTAACGGGCCTTGACCCTCGCCAGCACGAAATTGTTTCGGTGGCGTGGGTAATGATAGAAGATCAGTGCATCAAATTCAGTGGTGCGCAGCACTTAATAAATAAAGACGTGCAAAGCTTAGAGCAAAGCCCGATTTATCACGGTATCGCTAAACATGATATCGCTGCAGGTGAGAGCCTCGAAACCATTCTTGGCAAGCTGCATCAGCATTTTGGTGAGTGCATTCTAGTGTTTCATAACGCGGCACTAGATTGGGGGTTCTTAAAACAGGCGTGCAGAACGCTTGGTTTAGATGCAAAGGCGCGTTTAATTCTTGATACCTTCGTTATTGAAAAAAAACGCCTGCACCAGCAAGGCCACGAAATTGGCCACGATGATTTAACACTAAGCGAATGTCGCAAGCGCTACAACTTACCGCATTACAGCTCGCACCATGCCCTTACTGATGCGATGGCAACGGCCGAGTTATTCTTAGCACAGTGTCATCAAATTAGTCGTGGTAAGGCATTGAAAGTAGGAGAGCTTGTGTGAATCAGTTAGAATTAAAAGTGCCCCCAGTTGCGCTGGTTTTGATCATTGCGTTGATGATGTGGGGCACAGCAGAGTTGTTTACGAGTTTTAGCTTCTCGTTTTTTGCAGCATCTTTTGTAGCACTACTCATTGCATTTTCAGGTGTGGTGTTTGCTTTATTAGGTGTTTATCAATTTCGCAAGCAAGGCACGACCGTTGACCCTCGAATTCCAGAACAGTCAGCAAGTCTTGTTACCAGTGGTGTTTATCAATTTAGCCGTAACCCAATGTATGTAGGTATGTTATTAATGCTAGTTGGTTGGGGAATCTATCTTGGTAATATTGCGAGTTTTATTATGCTGCCGATATTTATTCTTTATATGAATCGATTTCAAATTATGCCAGAAGAAACGTTTATGGCAGAGAAGTTTGGATTAGCATACCAGCAATACAAAAAATCTGTTCGTCGCTGGCTATAAAGGATTAAAGAAAGAGACAGAGGTTGCTAACGCAGATTTATTTACCTTGCCCTCTTATAAAAACTTTTCAGGTCGATTACCAAAATTGTGCCATCTAGGGTTGTTAAAGTAGTTTTATTTACCTTGCCCTCTTATAAAAACTTCAAAGGTCGATTACCAAAACTGCGCCATCTAAAACATACTAAGCAATTTTTATTTTTGCAGACCTCTTATAAAAACTCTTCAGGTCGATTACCAAAATTGAGCCATCTAGGGTTGTTAAAGTAGTTTTATTTACCTTGCCCTCTTATAAAAATGTGTAAGGTCGATTACAATACCGCCATCTAAAAGGCAGCTGCCTTTATCTGCAAGCAAATAGAGTGGATTTTCTTCTTCATGGCAATCAAACTTGCAATTAATGGTTTTGGTCGAATCGGGCGCAATATCGTCCGTGCCCTGTATGAATCTGGGCTTGAAGATCAACTCAAAATTGTCGCTATTAACGAATTAGCCGACCCAAAGGGCATTGCCCATCTCCTTAAATACGATACATCTCATGGCCGCTTTTCATTCCCTGTTAATCTTGGCGAAGATACTTTAACGGTTGCTAACGACTCTATAGCCTTATTTGCAGAAGAAAACCCTGCAGAACTGCCTTGGCAAACACTAGATATTGATGTGGTTCTTGAATGTACTGGGGTGTATCACTCACGTGAACATGCAGAGCTACACTTAGCTGCGGGCGCAAAAAAAGTATTGTTTTCACAGCCAGCAGATGCTGATGTTGATGCCACAATTGTGTATGGTATTAACGATGATGAGCTAAAAGCAGAACATACGATTGTTTCAAATGGTTCATGTACCACAAACTGTATTGTGCCAGTGATTAAAGTGTTAGATGACGCATTTTCAATTGAATCTGGGGCCATTACGACGATTCATGCCTCGATGCATGATCAACAAGTGATTGATGCGTATCATCATGATTTGCGTCGTACTCGCGCCGCAAGCCAGTCTATTATTCCGGTAGATACAAAGCTTGCGCGTGGTATTGAGCGCATTTTGCCTAAGTTTCATAGTCGCTTTGAGGCCATTGCTGTTAGGGTACCAACTATCAATGTGACGGCGATGGATTTAAGTGTAACAGTGAATACCGATGTGAATTTAGCGACTGTCAATCAAGCACTTAAGTTAGCAGCAAAAGACCGTCTTGAAGGTATTTTAAGCTACACAGAAGAGCCATTGGTATCGGTAGATTTTAATCATGACCCACATTCTTGTATCATAGATGGCACTCAGACACGTGTTAGTCATAAACGACTGATAAAGTTGTTAGTGTGGTGCGATAATGAGTGGGGCTTTGCTAATCGTATGCTCGACACTGCGCGTGCGATGATGGCTGTAAGCCAATAATGTATAAATATAATATTAGTATCGTTAACTAAGGAGAAGTCCATGTCGGTCATTAAAATGGCAGATTTAGATTTAAACGGCAAACGCGTGTTAATTCGTGAAGATTTAAATGTGCCTGTAAAAGAAGGTAAAGTGACCTCTGATGCACGTATTCGTGCAGCATTACCAACTATTAAATTAGCGTTAGAAAAAGGCGCTAAAGTAATGGTGATGTCACACCTTGGCCGCCCTACGGAAGGGGAATATGATGAAGCGTTTTCACTCGCCCCTGTTGTTGATTATTTAAATAATGCTCTTGAGCAAACTGTTCGTCTTGAAAAAGATTACCTTGATGGTGTTGACGTAGCAGACAACGAAGTGGTTGTTTTTGAAAACGTGCGTTTTAACGTTGGCGAAAAGAAAAATGACGAAACACTGTCTAAAAAATTAGCTGCATTATGTGATGTTTACGTAATGGATGCATTTGGTACGGCTCACCGTGCACAAGCATCGACTCACGGTGTGGGCTTATTTGCTGATGTTGCATGTGCAGGTCCACTTCTTGCGGCCGAGCTAGACGCACTAGGTAAAGCGCTTGATAACCCCGCTCGTCCTTTAGTGGCTATCGTTGGTGGCTCTAAAGTATCGACTAAGTTAACTGTACTTGATTCGCTATCTAAAGTGGTTGATCAACTTGTAACGGGTGGTGGTATTGCTAATACCTTCATCGCGGCAGCAGGGCACCCAGTAGGTAAATCTTTATTTGAAGCTGATTTAATCGATGAAGCAAACAAATTAAGTGCAGCTGCAAAAGCGAATAATGGCGAAATTCCTGTACCAACAGATGTTGTTGTAGGTAATGAATTCTCTGAATCTGCAGTAGCGACACTAAAAGATGTGACTGAAGTAACAGATGAAGACATGATTTTTGATATTGGCCCTGATACAGCAAACCAATTAGCAAAAATTATTGCTAATGCGGGTACCGTTGTATGGAATGGTCCAGTAGGTGTATTTGAATTTGATCAATTCGGTAACGGCACACGTGCTATTGCAGATGCGATTGCTAACTCAAATGCATTCTCGATTGCTGGTGGCGGTGATACGCTTGCAGCGATTGATAAATACGGCATTGCCGATAAAGTTTCTTACATTTCAACCGGTGGCGGTGCTTTCCTTGAATTTTTAGAAGGGAAAAAACTACCAGCAGTTGCTATGCTTGAAGAACGTGCTAAGTAATTAGTGCGAAAGCTAGCGTAGTTGTTAAGTAATTACGCTGGTTTAGCTGTTTATAAAATACCTCTCACCCTCATTTTATTTACAGCTATTACGGTAGGCGACAGCTTCTCGCGATGCAGTGATGCATCAAAAAATAACTTATATCCGTTCAAACTAGATGGTAGGTAACTACTGTCGATACAATTTGGAGAATACCAAATGGCTTTAATCAGTATGCGACAACTTCTTGATCATGCAGCTGAAAATGGTTATGGCGTACCTGCGTTTAACGTTAATAACCAAGAGCAAATGCGTGCAATTATGGAAGCGGCTGACAAAACAAACAGCCCAGTAATTGTACAAGGTTCTGCAGGCGCTCGCGCCTATGCCGGTGCCCCTTTTATTCGTCATATGATTTTAGCTGCCGTTGAAGAATGGCCACATATCCCAGTTGTAATGCATCAAGACCACGGTACATCACCGGGTGTATGTCAGCGTTCAATCCAATTAGGCTTTTCATCAGTAATGATGGATGGCTCATTAATGTCTGATGGTAAAACCCCTTCAAGCTACGAATATAATGTTGATGTAACACGTCAAACAGTTGAAATGGCGCATGCTTGTGGTGTGTCTGTTGAAGGCGAGTTAGGTGTTTTAGGTTCACTTGAAACAGGTGAAGCAGGTGAAGAAGATGGCGTTGGTGCAGAAGGTAAACTGTCTACGGATCAAATGCTAACAGATCCAGAAGAAGCGGCTGACTTCGTCCGTAAAACGAAAGTGGATGCACTGGCTATCGCTTGTGGTACATCACATGGTGCGTACAAATTCACTCGTCCACCAACAGACGATATCTTAGCGATTGATCGCATCAAAGAGATCCATGCCCGTATTCCTAACACTCACTTAGTAATGCATGGTTCGTCTTCAGTGCCACAAGAGTGGTTAGAAGTGATCAATCAATACGGTGGTGAAATCCCTGAGACTTATGGTGTGCCAGTAGAGCAGATCATCGAAGGTATTAAGTATGGTGTTCGTAAAGTAAATATCGATACCGATCTTCGTTTAGCATCAACAGGTGCTATTCGTCGTCACTTAGCTTTAAACCCAGCTAACTTCGATCCACGTAAATACTTAGCAGAAGCAACGAAAGCAATGACTGAGATCTGTGTTGCTCGTTACGAAGCCTTTGGTACTGCGGGTCAAGCGGCTAAGATCAAGCCAATCTCTTTAGATGATATGCACCTTAAATACTTATCGGGTGAACTTGATCCACAAATCAAGTAATTGATAATAAGTTGAAAAAGCCGGCTTTTTGCCGGTTTTTTATTGCCTTGATCAAGACGGATCATCGGTTTACTTACTCATGCACCTCAGGATCAGTGTTTTACTAACCTTGGCTTTCACGGATCATTATTTTACTAGTTGTAGACTGATCAGGGGCTTTTCTTTGTTCACCTTTTAAACAATGGGCTGATCGCCCTAACATTAAATCAACAAGTTAACGTACTCTCTAAGTAAAAAACTGATCTGTGATTGATCAACTTAGTAAAAGCCTGATCCTGATCTGATTTAGTTGGTAGATCAGTGATCCGTGATTTTTATTTGAAATATCCTCTCCTTGCCTTGACCAAAAGCCCTTTATGTTCGATTTTTAAGTTACTGCTTAAATTAAGGATCGCTACCATGAAAAAACCTGCCATGATGTTGTCGAGCTTTGCTATGTGCTTTATTTCCTTTCATAGTGCTGCCGAAGCAGTAGATGTATATGGACGGGCTCATTTAGGGATTGCTAACAGCGACACTGGAAATGGCAGTGAAACTTCCATAGAGAGCTACAACTCACGAATGGGGATCAAAGGTAGTGGTGATATAAGTGATGGTTTAAAAGCCGTATATAAATTTGAATTTGCGGTTAATGCCGCTGATCAAGACAGCGATGGTAAAACTGAAGAGAATATTACCGCACGTAATCAATATGTAGGTTTACAAGGCAGTTATGGGCAAATTGTGATAGGCCGTCATGATACTGCGTTGAAGGTCGCACAAGGCAAAGTTGATTTAATGAATGACTTTAATGGTGATATTAAGGCTTTGTTTAATGGTGAAAACCGTCTTGGTGATGTGCTGCATTATAACTCACCAATAGTTGGTAATATGCAGTTTGTAGTGACCTATATTGCTGAAGATAACTCCAAACAAAATGATGAAACAGGTATTTCTGCAGCGATAACATATGGTGATAGCAAGCTTAAAAAAGCGCCTTATTTTGTAAGTGTTGCCCACGACAGTAAAGTAGCAGGTTACGATACAACACGGTTTACTGCGCAAGGTAAATTAGGTGAGCTAACCTTAGGCGGTATGTATCAACAAAGTGAAAAAGTATCGGGTTCAAACAAAGAAGATGGCTTTTTAGTCAGTGCCTCTTATAAAATTGATAAATATAAATTACTCGCACAATATCAAGACTCTGATGGTGACTTTGGCAAGCTCAAAGATTCAGGCAGTGGTACCTCAGTCGGTGTGGAGCGAAGCCTGTCAAAACAAGCACGTATGTATATGTGGTATACGCAATTTTCACTAGATAATAATTCTGATGAAGATCATTTAGCAGTCACTTTAAGGTATGATTTTTAGCCTGAAAAGGCTGTTTTTTCCTTAAAATTGCTTATTTTTACGCTGATTTTTTTGAAGTTTTTGAATTACTCGTTAGACTTTCATAAAAATGTCATACTTAGTCATAATAATGAAACCAGTTCGCTAACGTAAGAGATAAATTGGAATGTCACGTAAAGTACTAGTCGTCGATGACGAAGCGCCTATCAGAGAGATGCTGGTTTTTGTTTTAGAACAAAATGGTTTTCAAGCAATTGAAGCAGAAGATTATGACTCTGCTATTGAAGCGATGGTTGAGCCATACCCAGATATGGTTTTATTAGATTGGATGTTACCTGGTGGTAGCGGAATCCAAATCGCTAAAAAGTTCAAGCAAAATGAATATACTCGTCAAATCCCTATCATAATGCTGACAGCGCGCGGTGAAGAAGAAGATAAAGTGCGCGGATTAGAAGTAGGTGCTGATGACTACGTAACAAAACCTTTCTCACCAAAAGAATTAATGGCGCGTATTAAAGCGGTTATTCGCCGTGTTTCACCTACTTCATTAGAAGAAGCTATTGAAGTTCATGGTTTACGCCTTGACCCAATTTCACACCGTGTAACATCAGAAGGTAGTGAATTAGATATGGGACCAACAGAATTTAGACTACTGCATTTTTTCATGACTCATCCTGAACGTGTTTACAGCCGTGAACAATTACTTGATCATGTATGGGGAACAAATGTATACGTAGAAGACCGTACTGTTGATGTGCATATTCGTCGTCTACGTAAAGCGATTGCACCATTGGGGCATGACCGTTTAGTGCAAACCGTTCGTGGTGCAGGCTATCGTTTTTCAAGTAAATTATAAGTGTCATAGGAATGACCTTAACAAGCTAATTTACATACTTAAGGTAAAGTGAGTGTATGTATCGAGTAGTGAATAAACAGGCGTTAGCAAAACGCCTGTTTATGTATTTCTTACCCTTGTTATTAGTTGGCGTACTTGTAGGTGCGCCTTTTTTGCTTTTATTTTTAGGCTCTTTTGCACTTCTAATTTGGCATTATCATCAATTATATCGCCTCAGCGATTGGCTCCTTAATCAACGTAGTTTTAACCCACCTGAAGGGGAGGGAGCGTGGGAGCAAGTCTTTGAAGGGATTTATCATTTACAACATCGTAACCGTAAAAAACGCAATGAACTGGCAGATTTAATACGCCGTTTTCGAGATGGTGCTGAAGCGGTACCTGATGCCGTTGTGGTACTACAAAAAGATCTCAGTATTATATGGTGTAACCAGCTAGCACTTAAAGTGTTAGGGCTACAATGGCCGACCGATCATGGGCAACGCTTAGATAATCTTATTCGCGATCCCAAATTTGCTAAGTATATGCACAAAGCCTGTTTCGATGAACCGCTCGAGCTTGATGGTGGCCACAGCTACGATCAAACTCTAGAGTTTCGTGTTATGCCTTATGCAAGTTCGCAGTTGATGATGGTAGTGCGTGATGTCACGCGCTTAAAGCAACTAGAACAAATGCGAAAAGATTTTGTGGCTAATGTGTCTCATGAGCTAAGAACACCGCTTACGGTGGTAACCGGTTACTTAGAAATGCTTGATTCAGAAAGCCTGCCACCTCCTGCAATGTGGCACAAAGCGCAAACGACTATGCTCGAGCAATGTAAGCGAATGGACAGCTTGGTTAATCAATTGCTGTCGCTGTCGCGGATTGAAGGGGCGCGTCGTCAAGATAACGACAAGCCTGTCAATGTACCGCAGCTGCTTACCTATATTCAAACTGAGGCACAGTCACTAAATCAAGATAAAGGTCATGAACTGATTTTTAACATTGATGCCAGCCTCGATATAAAAGGTGCTGAAGATGAATTGCGTAGTGCCTTTTCTAACCTTGTTTTTAATGCCATTCATTACACCAAGCCTGGCGGCAAAATCGTGGTTGATTGGCAGCGTAAAAATGACCAAGCTTTATTTAGTGTGACCGATAATGGCGATGGCATTGCCGCAGAGCACATAAACCGCTTAACGGAACGTTTTTATCGTGTAGACAAGGCTCGTAGCCGCACTACTGGTGGTTCTGGCTTAGGTTTAGCTATTACAAAACATGTACTTACACGTCATGACAGCCGTTTAGATATTCGCAGTCAATTAGGAAAGGGTTCAACTTTTTCGTTCGCATTTGGTAATGAAAAAATCGTATCGATAGTAGAAAAAATTGAAAAAACTGCAAAGTCATAAAAATGTCATTTTAGAGTAATCTAACTGTCATCTAGTGTCATTAGAGTAGACCGCAGTTAGGAAATGGGACGAACAAATCGGAGTAACCCCTATGAAATTCAAAAATCTCGTTGCCGCAATGGGTGTGGCTGTAACAACATTTGTATCAGCACAAGCAGCTGCAGTAGATAAAGATATGCCTGAGTACACAAAAACAAGTGGTATCTCTGGTAACTTCTCATCTGTAGGTTCTGACACGCTTGCAAACATGATGACGTTCTGGGCAGAAGAGTACAAACGCTTCTATCCAAACGTGAACATCCAAATTCAAGCAGCGGGTTCTTCAACGGCTCCACCTGCATTAACTGAAGGTACAGCAAACTTCGGCCCTATGAGCCGTCGTATGAAGTCAAAAGAAATTGAAGCATTCGAAAAACGTTACGGCTATAAGCCAACTGAAGTACGCGTTGCAATCGATGCACTTGCTGTATTCGTACACAAAGACAATCCAATCAAAGGTTTACGTATTGACCAAGTTGACGCGATTTTCTCTTCTACACGTAAATGTGGTGCTGAAGCAGAAGTTAACCGTTGGAGCGATGTTGGTCTAGAAGGCGATTGGGCTGCAAAAGATATTCAGCTTTACGGTCGTAACTCAGTATCGGGTACTTACGGTTACTTTAAGAAAAAAGCACTTTGTAAAGGTGACTTCCGTAATAACGTAAACGAACAGCCTGGTTCTGCATCTGTAGTACAGTCAATCTCTTCGTCAGTGAACGCGATTGGTTACTCAGGTATCGGTTATAAAACATCAGGTGTACGTACAGTACCACTTGCTAAGAAAGGCGATAACTTTGTTGATGCAACATTAGAAAACGTAGCAACAGGTAAATACCCACTATCTCGTTTCTTATATGTTTACGTGAACAAGCACCCTAACAAGCCTCTTGCACCAATTGATGCAGAGTTCTTAAAAATGGTGTTATCTGTAGATGGTCAAAAAATTGTTGAGAAAGATGGTTATGTGCCACTTTCAGGCAAAATGGCAATGGCTGAACTTAAAAAGCTAGGCCTTCTGTAACAACCATACAGACATAGCTAAGAAAACCGCTCATTGAGCGGTTTTTTTTCGTTTAGCTTTTGGCAAAGAGCTTGGCTTTAATACGTTGCTGAGCAATACGTACTTGCTTACGCTTTTTACCCGAAGGTGCCTTAAAGCTTTGAATTGGCATTACCGTAGGGTATTCATTCGGTAATGCAGGAACACTAAAGTCAGCATGTTCATCTTTTGGTAAACCAATTTCTTGTTGGTGTACACGAAGTGCCGCTAAAGTATCATCGTTTTCAACTTCACTTGGGCATAAAAATAAACCCATTTTACGCATTTTAACACCTAAGCCGATGCTACTTGAGTAGCGTACAATCGGTGCAGCCAAAATAAGACCCACTAAAATAGGTGATAACCACCAAAAGAAGGTTGGTGTGAAGTAGTAAGCGACGCCTCCCCAAATAATTGCGGTAATAGTCGAAAATAACGTATAACCAATCGCTTCTTTCCAAGGCACCATGCGGCCTTCACGAGGCTGTGCATCCCAACTGACTTTTTTACCCAAAAATACGCATACTACAAAATAGCTATGAAATACCATCATTAGCGGTGCAATCACAATCGCAAAAATGGTTTCGATGACTGAACCTGCAATAAGCTTCATGGTGCCGCCAAAGGCTTTGTTACGGTGTACCAAAGTTACAATAACACCCATTAATTTTGGCAGTAACAACAGCACGGCAGTAATAAATAATAACGAATCAATTAAATCTGTTTTGGCAATTTGCCAAGTAGGGAAAAGCTGATAAGCATGGTTAAAATACACGTCACTATTCAGCGCACGAGTCACCGCATCTAAGGTACTTAATGCCAGCATAGATAACCAAATTAACGATGAGATATAGGCTGTGGCACCAAATAAAAAGTGCATTTTACTCATTAGCTTAAGGCCAGATTTAGGCAATAAACCTAAATGCTGGATATTACCTTGCACCCAACGTCTATCACGAATCGCATAATCAAGAATATTACTTGGTACTTCTTCGTAACTACCTTCAACATCGCTCAGCAGTAACACATCCCAGCCACTACGATGAAGAAGTGAAGCTTCGACGAAGTCATGACTTAAAATCTCACCACCAAATGGGGCATTGCCTTTTAAAACTGGCAGACCGCAGCATTTAGTGAATGCCTCAACGCGAATAATGGCGTTGTGACCCCAGTAGTTTGCTTGGTTTGTTTGCCAAAAAGCAGAACCGGTTGCTAGCATCGGGCTATATAAAATTGAGGCAAACTGTAAAAAGCGACCAAAAAACGTGTCTTGGCGAACTGGAATTGGAATAGTTTGGATTAAGCCTGATTTTGGATTACTGATCATGCTAGCAGTAAGCTCGAGCATACACTGACCCGTCATAATGCTATCGGCATCAAGTACAATCATGTGATCGTATTGGCTACCCCAACGTTCACAAAAGTCGGTTAAGTTACCTACTTTACGGTGTTTATTGTCTTCACGGCGACGATAAAAGGTATGCTTTGCTAAATCACCTAAGCGTTTAGTGAGTGCATTCCATGCTTTAAGTTCATTACGAGCAATTTCAGGGTCTTGCGTATCACTAAGCAAGTAAAAGTCGTAATGTGGCATCTGCCCTGTTTTTGCCAGCGAGCGAAGGCTAACTTCAAAACCAGCTATCACACGTTCTGTATCTTCATTGTAGATAGGCATAACAATGGCTGTTTTAGTTTGGCTTAAGGCATGCTGATCAATCTCGATTGGTTTTTGACGTTTTAAGGTCAACGGGTCAATACGAAATAATTGCAGGATGAAGCCCATACAGCCACTACAAAAGGCTGTAACAATCCACGCGAAGGTGACTGTAAATAATGCCAGTAAAGCGTACTCAAGCGGTGTCATGCCGTTAGAATTTAAAATATCGAACATGATCCACACGCCATAGGCGGTAATGGTGAGCGCTAGGCTCGAAAAAAGCCAAGCGCGTGTTTTTTTGAACGGCATTGCTGTTGCTTCTAATGCTTTACTATTGGACGTCGTTTGGATACCAGACATAGCTCCATACCTCGCTGATTTCTTTGTCACGTAGTTTTAACGATAAGCGCATATCTACAGGCTTATCTCCCTCTGGCGCCACTTTAAAGGCTACGCGCCATCCTTGATTATTTGGTAACTGCTGCACAGTTTTATCGCTCACTTGACCTGATGACAGGGTTAAATCGGCCATCATGGCAAAATTAGCTGAAAGTTGATTGATGTTTTCACCACTAAAATCTACGGTAAATTGACGATGACTTTTCGGTGGCGGATTCTTCTCACCCGGAAGTGCAGCACTACCAATTCGGGTTCTTAACACACTCGCTTTATCTTGAGTTGCAAGCGTGGCATTGAAAGTTGAAAGCTTGTAACTAAAGCTTAAGTTGTCACCGGCTTTCATTGGCTGCTCTGGCACCCAATAGCTAACAATATTGTCGTTGGTTTCTGTATCTGTTGGGATCTCAACTAACTCAACGCGTCCTTTACCCCACGCACCAAGTGGCTCAATCCACATGCTCGGACGATTATGGTAATGTGCCTCGGTATCAAGGTAGTTATTAAAGTCACGGTCTCGTTGCGCTAAACCAAAGCCTTTTGGATTATCGTAGCTAAACGAAGTAACGCTTAATTTTTTTGGGTTATTCAGTGCACGCCAAACCCATTGACCTTGTTCTGATTGCATCAAGAGACCATCAGAGTCATGCACTTCTGGGCGGTAATCATCAAAAAACTTGGTACTGTTTTCACCGTGATAGAACATGCTTGTTAAAGGGGCAATCCCAAGTTTTTTAATGTCTTTACGAGCAAAGATCTGCATCTCGGTTTTTACTTCAGTATTGGTAGAAGGTGTTAATTCAAAGCGATAAGCACCTGATACTGATGGGCTGTCTAATAGGGCATAAAGCACGATAGTGGTATCTTCGGGTGCTGGTTTTACTAACCAAAACTCTTTAAACACTGGGAACTCTTCACCTGAATTCAAGGCAGTATCAATAGCAAGACCGCGGGCTGAAAGACCATATACTTGATGCGGGCCTACTAAACGAAAATAAGAAGCACCTTGGAATACTGCAACTTCGTCTTTGTACTCATTATTATTGAGTGGAAAATGCAAGCGGAAACCTGCATGACCAAGTTGTGTATTGGCAATTGCTTTACTGATCTCTTGTTCTAATGGTGCAGCGGTTGCATCGTAACGATAGTAATCTGTTTTAAATGGTAAACTCTTTACTTCAGCATTTTGCTCAACAGTATTAATAGCAACCGGTGAACGGTATAAAAAGCCTGGGTGGAATAACTGCACCTCATACAGGCTTTGATCTTTCCAAATTGCTTTATCAGTACGAAAACGGATTGCACGATAATCTTGATAGCCGATGCTTGTTAATGCTTCAAGCTCTAAATCTTTTGGTGCAACATACGGTTCAGATGCTAATTTCTTTGCGCGAGCCTTGATGACTTCAAATAGCTTTTCTTGAGGAATCGTGATCATTGCAGGCTTAAGCTCAACAGCAGTATTATCCTTTACTTGCTGTTTTTCATTTTCGGTAGCTTGAACCTTGACGGCTGTTTGTTCTGTTTCAGTCGCTTTTGGCTGGTCTGGGTCTTCAATAGCGTAACTAGTACCTGCACTCATGGCTAATAATACGCCCAAGAAGGTCTTCTTTTTGACAGCGCTGAAGAGCTTAGTTCGGGTTTCTGGTCTCATTCAATTTTCCTTTAGCCGTAAATCACGTTAATTCATTCATATCTCTTAGCAATTACTGAACCCATAATAAAAACTAATATTCTCAATGGCTTTGAGTTCGTACAGTAAATGCGAGTTGGTAAAAATTTGAAATTAGTGAGAAACAATTACACGGTTGCAGTTGTTTATTCGTCACCAATATGGAGAAGTTTAATGAACGAAAGCTTGCCCTAATATGAATAGCTTAAAGGACGAACAAAAATATGAACAAAATTACCATAGGCTTAATTGTGAAAGCGAAATTGTAATCGAGGAGGGGAGTGCAGGCACTGAAGGTGTTTTCAGTGCCTCGAAAAATCAGCTTATTTAACTTCACCTAATTTTTCTGCATTGGCTTTACATTGGTTGTAAGCTTCAATGCACTTGTTGCTACAGACTTTATGAACTAAGCCATCAGCCGTGCTTTGTTGTTCACAGCTTGCTTCGCATTGATAGTTTTGCTGAGCACATTGCTGCATTTCTGGATTGTCAATTTTGTTTGAGCAGGCAGACAGTAATGTCATAGCAAACAATGTTGCTGCAATTGCTGGTAGTTTTTTCATGCTTATCCCTAGTTTATGTCTATTCTTTGCAATCCATCTTACCCAGATTGTTGCTATTTAATCCAGCTCAACTTGTAAATTGTCAATTAAACGCACTGTACCTAAATAGGCGGCAGCTAAAATAACAAGTTGTTTATCAGCCGCGGTGGCTGGTTTTAGTGTTGAGCGCTCTGCAATCGAATAATAGTCAGGTTTTAGTCCTGCCATTTCGAGCTGAGTTTTTGCATCAGCCTCAAGTGTTGCGATGTCTGCGTTACCTTGTTTGAGTGCTGTTGCTGTATTATTTAGCGTGGCAAACAGCACTTTTGCGGTGTCTTTTTGCTCATCAGATAAATAGCCATTACGAGAGCTCATGGCAAGCCCAGATATTTCGCGACAAGTAGGTACGCCAATAATTTCAACTGGAATAGATAAATCGCGCGTCATGGTTTTAATGACTTGTAGCTGCTGAAAATCTTTTTCACCAAAACAAGCAAAGTCAGGTTGAACCAAATTGAATAACTTAGTAACAACCGTCGCAACACCTTTAAAGTGACCAGGACGTGAGCCACCACAGTAACCCATAGACACACCCGGTACATCGACAAAACTTTGTTCGCCTAAACCATTCGGATAAATAGTCTCAACAGAAGGGGTAAACACAATGTCAGTACCAAGATCTGCTAAACCTTGCTTGTCTTCGTTCAACGTACGTGGGTAGCTATCAAGGTCTTCATTGGCACCGAACTGCATCGGGTTTACAAAAATACTTACAACGACTTTATCAGCCAGTGTTTTGGCTTTTTCAACAAGTGAAAAGTGGCCTTGATGTAAATTGCCCATGGTTGGCACAAGCGCAATGCTCAGGCCTGCTTGACGCCATGCTTTTACTTGGCTGCGTAACGATTTGATTTCAGTGATTGATTGCATTTATTTAAACTCGTGTTCGGCACTTGGGAAAGCACCACTTTTTACATCTTCACAATACTTTTGCACTGCTGCTGGCATATTGCCTGTCTCTAATAAAAAGTTTTTTGAGAACTTAGGAATATAGCCTGCTGAAATGCCAACTAAGTCGTGCATTACTAAAATTTGTCCATCAGTTTGATTGCCAGCACCAATACCAATAGTTGGAATGCTTAGTTCATCAGTAATACGCTTAGCAAGCTCACTTGGTATGCATTCTAATACGATAAGTTGCGCGCCGGCTGCTTCAAGGGCTTTTGCATCACTGACCATTTTATCAGCTTGAGACTGCTCGCGGCCTTGAATTTTAAAGCCACCAAAAACATGGACAGATTGCGGCGTTAACCCCAAATGACCGCAAACTGGAATACCTTGTTGCGTCATAGCCTTGATGCTGTCGTGCAGCCACTCACCGCCTTCAAGCTTGATCATATTAGCGCCTGCACGCATTAGCTCTGCAGCATTTTTACACGCATCAGTTGGGTTGGCATAGGTCATAAATGGTAAGTCAGCAATCACAAACAATTCACGGCTACCGGCACGTACGCAGCGTGTATGATAAGCAATCTCACTGTTGGTTACTGCTAATGTGTCATCACCACCTTGCAATACCATTCCTAAAGAGTCACCGACTAAAATCACCTCGACGCCATTATCATGAAACAATTTAGCAAAACTGGCATCGTAGGCTGTTAATGCGGTGATTTTTTGTTGTTCTTGTTTCATTTTATTGAGAGTTGAAACGGTGATTTTAGACATAATTTCCTCTAAGGCTTTGCCTTGGTTGATTACTGCTGAGGGAGTTGTTGTAAACCGTTTAAAGGCAACGTTTTTGTTATATCAGCAAGTGATTGATTGTTCGGTAAAATGAGTGATGGCGCGATTTCAAGTAGCGGATACACCACAAATTCTCGCTCTGTTAGGCCGTAATGAGGCACGGTTAGGCGAGGGGTGTCGATCACATCATTGGCGAACAATAAAATATCTATATCAAGGGTACGTGGACCCCAGCGTTCTTCTTTACGTACTCGACCATGTTCAAGTTCAATAGCTTGAGTTAAATCAAGTAGCTGTTCAGGTTGTAATGCTGTTTTAACACAGGCTACGGCATTTACATAGTCAGGTTGATCCTGTGGTCCCATAGGTTTACTTGCGTAATCGTGCGAGACACAGACAAACTCAACTTCCTTTAAGGCTTTTAACGCTTCAACGGCTGCATGAATTTGTTTACGTGGCGCATTTAAATTAGCGCCTAATCCTAAATAAACCGTGTTCATACTTAATCAGCTTTTTTCTTGCGAGGGCGGCGGCGACGCTTCGGCCCACCTTGATGGCCGAGGTTTTTAACCATTTCTTTTTGCCCGTTGATGTCTTGGCTTAGGTAGGTTGTCCACCAAGTTGCCAGCTCTTCGTGCTGCTCTTCACCAGCTTGAACTCGAAGTAGTAAGAAGTCATAAGCTGCTTTAAAACGTGGTTGTTGCGTTAGCCTGTAGGCGCGCTGACCACCTCGTTTATCAAGACGTTGCTGAATATGCCAAATATCACGAGCACCTAATGTAAAGCGTTTTGGTACTGCAACATGTTGCGCGTTCTCACTGAGTACTTTATTCATTGCTTGCGCAAATGCATCGTATTCTGACAGTTGGTCGCGCTGTTGTAGTTTCTTCGCAATATTAAGTAGTGGAAACCACAATATAGCGGCAAAAATAAAGGCCGGAGTGACTTTTTTATCGGCATTAATACGCTTATCTGTGTTTTTAAACATTTGCAGAATAAACGCATGCTCAATGCCATCTGGGTTAGCATCTAAGATTTTATCAAGCGCAGGAAAGAGCGCTTTGAATAACCCATATTGGCGGAGCATTAAATAGTTTTCTTCTGCTTTGCCGTTTAAGAACAGTTTAAGTGACTCTTCAAATAAACGCGCTGGCGGAATATGATCTAGTAAATTAGCAAGGCCTTTAATGGGTTTTTCTGTGGCAGGCGCTATGCTCATGCCCAACTTTGTTGCAAACCTAACCGCGCGTAACATACGCACAGGGTCTTCACGGTAACGGGTTTCTGGGTCGCCAATCAGCTCGATTTGCTTCGCTTTTATTGCGCTGATACCGTTAGCGTAATCATAAATGCAAAAGTCGTTAATCGAGTAGTACAGTGCATTTATTGAAAAGTCACGGCGTTCAGCATCTTCTTCAATACTGCCGTAGACATTATCGCGCAGGAGTTGCCCGTGTTCGCTTGATTGGCTTATTTGATTTTTACTTTCATCCGCTTCATGGTGACCACGCATGGTAGCAACTTCGATGATTTCGCGACCAAACACAATATGCGCTAGGCGAAAGCGACGGCCGATTAGTCGACAATTACGAAAGAGTTTTTTAATTTGCTCAGGCGTTGCATTAGTTACAACATCAAAATCTTTTGGTTGCTGGCCTAACAATATATCTCGAATACAACCACCTACTAGATAGGCATCAAACCCACCTTCTTTAAGGCGGTATAATACTTTGATTGCATTTGGGCTAAATTGTTTGCGTGAAATACCATGTTCACTGCGCTCGATCACCAAAGGTAACTCGCTCGTTTGTACAGCATTACTGGATGTCGTGGCATTTGGGCCAATAATCTGCCGACAAAATTGAAAAAGCTTGGAAATAATAATCTGTCTCCTACGACGCGGACTCTGCGACTCATCAAGTATAGCGCTTGTTTGTTACTTCGCCGATGAGAGATTGACTCGATAACGGAGTGTTTAATATGACGCTAAAGCAAGGTGTTGATGAATCGTACACTTTGGGTCGCTATCATATACCAGCGTGGCTGAAAAATTAAGTTACTCTACCTTTAAAATTGGCAATTTATTTTGTAATAGTAAGAAAGTCACAAAAAGCTGAGTTAGGATCCTCACTAACTTGGATTTCTAGGCTCTTAGGAACCAGTTCCATACGATAGGTTTTAATTGCCCACTCAAGCATTTGCTCAATGCTTAACGAGAGGATGGATGCCTCAGGCTGTAATCCTAAAAAGCGCAAGGCATCAAACAGTGCAGGTTTAGGATCTTTTTTAGAAATGGCCGGCGCATAATTTTGTTTTGACAATTTAAAACCCGGTTTTGCAACCGCAAGGGGTAAATGTGCATACTGCGGAGCCGGTTGATTAAGTTGCTTAAATAAGCTTAGCTGCCTAGCTGTGGGCTCAAGTAGATCCGCGCCGCGAACAACATGAGAAATACCTTGTGCAATATCATCAACAACCACAACCAGTTGATAGGCGAATAATCCATCACTGCGTTTAATTAGATAATCTTCTTGTGCAAGCTGGTTGTCTACATGGATCTCACCTTGAATTAAATCATCATAGTTGCTGGTAGCAAATTGCTGGGTTAAACGCAGCGCTGAATCAGCTAAAGAATGATTTTTATGTCGGCAATGACCTTGGTAAATGCCCCCGATAGCTTTAATTTCTTTACGGGTGCAATGGCATGCATAAACAAGGTTTTGAGAAATGAGTTCATCAACAATAGCTTGGTACTGTTCATGACGTTGGGTTTGGTAGATTACGCTTTCATCCCAGTGCAGGCCGTAAGCCTCTAGGGTGTGTAATATGTCGTCGCTAGCACCATTTACAACACGCGTTGTGTCGATATCTTCAATGCGTACTAACCATTTTCCTTGATTGGCTTTTGCATCAAGGAAGCTCCCCACAGCCGCTATAAGTGAACCAAAGTGCAATGGCCCCGAAGGGGATGGCGCAAAGCGGCCACGATATTCACGCTTTTGCGTATTAACGGCTGTGGTAGGCATGGGCTAATTAAGCAAATGGGTGTAATTAACCGCGTCCAGATTGTTTTTCTTTAATTTCCGCAAGCGTTTTACAGTCAACACATAAGTCTGCTGTAGGACGCGCTTCTAAGCGGCGGATACCAATTTCGATACCACATGATTCACAAAAACCAAAGTCATCTTCTTTGATTAGTTGAATCGTTTTTTCAATCTTTTTGATCAGTTTACGTTCACGGTCACGAGTACGAAGTTCTAATGAGAATTCTTCTTCTTGTGCTGCACGGTCTACTGGATCTGGAAAGTTAGCTGCCTCGTCTTGCATATGCGATTTAGTGCGGTCAACTTCGTTACGTAAATCATTACGCCAAGCTTCTAAAATTTTTTTGAAATGAGCACGTTGTGCTTCATTCATATACTCTTCACCTGGCTGTTCTTGGTATGGTTCCAACCCGGCCTGAGCCAATAACCCTAGTCTTTTTTGGTCTGGCATAACTTTCTCCTAAATCCTTAATATTTTGCCCAGCGTTAGCCGGCGGCTATAAATAGCAGAATCATTAGATTGAGGCAAATTTATTTTAGCTTAATTTATATGCCTCGACCCCTGATTGCATAAATTGCCATGAGTAGAGCCACTACTCATAATTTTAATAAATTTGCTAAGTTATATAGGCAAAAAAAAATAATACAACTTAAATCGTGTTTTTTATTGTCATTTTAGTAAAAGAGTTGGTTAGCTCAGAAAATCACATTTTTCTTGCAGTTTAATTTCTTCAGCAGAAATTTTTGCTTTGTAAGCAATGACTTCAACACCATTTTCTATTGCATCTGTTAAAAGCTGAGCGTATTTAGGATCGATATGTGCAGCCGCACTTACTTGGTTGATACCTTCATGTAAAACGGCAAAAAATAGCACTGCACGATACCCTTGCTGCGCCATCTCTATTAACTCTCGAAGATGTTTTTGGCCTCGCTCCGTTTTTGCATCCGGAAAATAACCTTGTCCAGATTCTGGTTCTGCTTGCGAAAGCAATGTCACTGATTTTACTTCTACGTAGCAGTGGGGTTTGTGTTCATCTGTTAATAAAAAATCGATACGACTATTTTCTTGGCCGTACTTTACTTCTGAGTTTAGGGTTTGATAGTCAGCAAGCTCTTTAATCACCCCATTTTGCACTGCCTCGTGGACAACTTGATTGGCAATAGCGGTATTGACACAGATAAGCTGATTAAACGTGTTTTCAGTTAATTGTAAAGAGTGGGGATACTTACGTTTAGTGTTGTCACTCGTTGAGTAATAAGCGTTAAAGCCGGGTTCTGCACAACCAGTCATTTTACCAGTGTTAGCGCAGTGAGCGGTAAACTCGTGACCACAAGGCGTTTTTAAATCAGCTAAGAAGCGCTTATAGCGCTTGAGTAAAGTGGCAGATTGTAATGGTGGCGTAAATTTCATGGCGTTATTGGATCGCTTTTAATTTTTGTATGTAATTCAATACATGGACTGAACCACGTCGATATTGGCTATTTATCGCAAGCAGTTGGGAACTGACGCGTGCTGTAGTAAACTCGAGCGACAATTTCTAGCGCAAAGAGTATTCTAACATGTCAGAAAAATTTTTAGTTCAACTTAGCGAGCACAGTGCTGCCGCACATTGGGGCGAAAAAGCCACTCTTTCTTTTACTGAACAAGGCGCAACTGTTCATTTAACTGAGCATGATACACTTAAAAGTGTTCAAAAAGCAGCACGCACGTTAGCTAATCAAGGTTTAAAAAACATCGCGTTAGTGGGTGACGTTTGGTGCACAGAAACACAGTGGGCCTTTTACCAAGGTTTCGTTTCACCAAAGAATTTAGATGCGATTGAATTTGTTGAGAACGCAAAAACAGACAGCAAAGAGCTAGCTTCATTAAAGCAAGCGGCTACATGGGCTCGCCAAATGATCAACGGCACAGCCGATGATATCTTCCCTGAAAGCCTAGCTGGTAAAGCGGCTGAGTTTATTCAGTCGTTAGCGCCTGAGCATGTAAGCTATCAAATCATCAAAGGCGATGCGTTGTTGGAGCAGCAATGGATTGGTATCCATGCAGTTGGTCGTGGTAGTGAGCGTCCGCCAGTTTTATTAGCACTAGATTATAATCCAACGGGTGATGAAAATGCGCCAGTTGCAGCAGCTTTAGTGGGCAAAGGTATTACGTTTGACTCAGGTGGTTATTCAATCAAACCAAGTGAAGGCATGCTAGGCATGAAGTGCGATATGGGTGGTGCTGCAACAGTAACAGCAGGCTTAGCGCTTGCTATCAGCCGTGGTATCAACAAGCGTATTAAATTGTTCTTATGTTGTGCAGAAAACCTTATTTCAGGTCATGCCTACAAACTTGGTGATATCTTAACTTACAAAAATGGCACCACAGTTGAAATCGTTAATACTGACGCTGAAGGCCGTTTAGTACTAGCTGATGGCTTAATGGCTGCGGGTGAGTCTGGCGCGCCATTAATTATTGATGCAGCAACGCTAACAGGCGCTGCACTTGTTGCTGTTGGTCAAGAGTACAACGCACTGTTTGGTCTTGATAAAGAGCTAGTACGTGACGTACAGGAATTTGCAGAGCAAGAAATGGAAGCGGCTTGGCCTCTACCTCTTGAAAAGTGGCATCAACAAAACTGCCCATCACCATATGCAGATACAGCAAATAGCCGTCCTCAAAAAGGGGGGGGCTTCGGTGGTGCTTCTAACGCGGCTGGTTTCTTATCACGCTTTGTGCCAAATGAAGGCAAAGGTTGGGTGCACATTGACCTTGCTGCAGCATTTAACATGGGTAGCACAAGCGAGTGGGCTGCAGGCGCTACAACACAAGGTATGCGTACCGTTGCAAGAACGTTACTAGAAAAAGCATAAGTAATTTCCTTGTAGCTAATTAAGCGCCTTAACTTTACCTAAAGTTAAGGCGCTTTTTTGATCTAAAGAGTAATTTTACAAACTGATACAAGCTTTTTTGAGTAAATTAGTATAAAATCCCGCCCCACATTTTCTCATCCTGTGGTTAGTTTTTATTAAATTAGCTACACTTGAATGATCATTCACACTGGGGTCTCTATTTATGTCAGATAAGTGCTATATCACAGCGCAGCAGCTTCTTGAAGATTCATTTCGTGTTGCGGCACAAGTTTATAAAGATGGTTTCCGTCCTGATTTCATCATTGGTATTTGGCGTGGTGGCGCACCAATCGGTATCGCAGTTCAAGAATATTACGATTACAAAGGCATTGAGACTGATCACATCGCGGTTCGTACTTCTTCGTATTACGGTATTAACCAACAATCAAAAGAAATCAAAGTTCACGGTTTGCATTACATCATTGAAAATGCCAATGCAGACAACTCATTATTAATCGTTGATGACGTGTTTGATTCTGGCCGCAGTATTTTTGCATTGAAAGAAAAGCTTTCTGAGCTAATGCGTTTGAACTTACCACGTGATATTCGCGTTGCATGTCCTTACTACAAGCCTAAGAACTCAAAGGTAGATATGGTACCTGATTATTACATTCATGAGTCTGATGAATGGCTAGTATTCCCGCATGAGCTGTCAGGATTAACACCGGATGAGATTATTGAAGGTAAGTCTGATTTAAAAAATATCCACGATATTTTGTTAGAAAAGTAATCCAAGTATTTCTTCGCAGTTATGCTGTCATAACTGCGAAAAACTCTCTACATAATCACTCAGTTTTTCAATATCAACAACTTGCAGGCCTTGATTACTGCGTTGTACTAAGCCTTTTTCAACAAGTTCTGTTACTACACGTCTATAAGCTCTTTCAGTTGTGGCAAAGCGCTCAGCTTCTGCATTAACCGTTGGATATGCACGCAGCAGAGTGGGATTGTTATTTTCTGCTCTCAGTAAACAATCTTTAGCTATGTTATAGCTAAGTGGTAAAAGTAATTTATCTAAATTTATTTTTTGATTTTCTTGGAATTTTGCAGCAATAGTTTGCGCTGTATATAAGCTCAGTTCAGGCTTTTCTAACAGTAGTGAACGCCAGTGCTTTAGTTCTATTAAGTTATAACTGACATCACTAAAGCAAGTTACTGTGTAAATACAGGGTAAGTTATTGAGCGCTTCAATTTCACCAATCAGGGTGTTGTTGCAATCAAGTTGACCTAATAAAAGGCGACGGCCATTACCCACATCATAGCTAAACGATACAGTGCCACTTCTCACTAAAACAAGTTTACTGAGTGGTTGATCTTGGTGAATAAGCACTTCTTTTTTAGCTTGCTGAAAACTACTGCCTGCAAATGTCAGTAGCTGGTCAACAAGGTAGCTTGAAAAATGATATTGAAACATTAACGCCGCTCTTCGGACAATTGTCCTATTTATTACATCTTAATGACGCTAGCATTAAGATTCAAAGAATTTATGCTAACTTACTAGTAAGGTGATACACGTTACTGATACCTTCATTTCCCGTGTAATGATTTTAAAGCTAAGATGATTTCTTAAGCTTTACAAGGTTTTTAGTAGGTTAGCTTTTTTATTTATTGTCAAAGTAGCACTGAGTGCGTCAAAAAAAATGACAAGCCCCAATGCTAACCTAAAGCCTAGGAGAGAACAATTGAGTTGGGAATATTTAGGCTATTTAGCATCTGCACTGTTAGTTGCTTCTTTGACGATGAGTGATGTGGTAAAGCTCCGCTGGTTCAACCTAGCAGGCTGTATTGCTTTTACCTTTTATGGTCTTGCAATTGGTGCCGTTCCGGTGGCCTTCACCAATGGCTTACTGGCATTTGTAAATATTTACCACATCATAAAGTTAAAGCGTCAGCAAAAAACTGACGCTAAAAACCCTTAATCCTCTTTTTTATATTTAAGCTCGCCTGCAATCCAAGTTTGAGTAACGCTAATATCGTGAATTTCTGATACAGGCACCTTGTAATAGTCTTTATCAATCATAATAAAGTCAGCCCATTTGCCTTGCTCTAAGCTACCAACTTTAAACTCTTGATGTGCGGCATAAGCACCACCTAAAGTAAAAGCACGCAGCGCTTCATCGCGAGATAATAATTCTTGAGGACGCCAGCCGCCTTCAGGCTGTTGATTGTGATCCATTCGTGTAATGGCTGAATATAAACCATCAAATGGGTCGGCAAGCTCTACAGGAAAATCAGAACCCGCTGCAATTACTGAACCTTGCGCTAAAAAGGTTTTCCAAGCGTAAGCCCCTTCAAGTTGTTTCTCAGTTAAACGCTGCTCAGCCATATGCATATCAGAGGTTGCATGAACGGGTTGCATTGATGGAATAATTTTTAGTGTCTTAAAGCGAGGAATGTCATCAGGGGCAACAATTTGTGCATGTTCAATGCGGTTACGCAGTAAAATGCCTCCTGATTTTTTAAACACATTTTCGTAAGCATCTAACACTACATGGTTGGCTTTATCACCAATGGCGTGGGTGTTCGCACTAAAGCCATGAGCAAAACTCAGGTTAAATAATTGTTCAAGTTTCTCTTGGGTTTCAAGCATTAAGCCATGATGATTTTTACGATCTGCATACTCTTCGATTAGAGCGGCACCCCGACTACCCAAGGCACCGTCAGCGTATACTTTGACACTGCGAATAGACAGCATGTCGTTCATATCTTTATAACGACCAGCTTTAAGCATGGCTTCTAGCTTAGGATCGGCGGCACTAAGCATGGCGACGATTCTAACTGGCAGGGTATTTTGCTCAGAACGCTGCTTATATACTTGCCATGTATCATAATCGATACCAGCATCATGGGTTGAGGTGATCCCCAAACTTAGTAAATGCTCACCAGCATTGTCTAATGCTGTATTAATGCTGGCATGGCTTACTTTTGGTACATGCTTTGTAATAAGCGTTTCGGCTTTATCAATAAATACGCCTGATGGCTCACCTGAAGTCAGTTTGATGATTTCTCCCCCAGCAGGTGAATCGGTGGCTGCAGATATCCCAGCTAATTCTATTGCTTTTGAGTTAACCCAGACCGCATGGCCGTCAACCCGAGAAAGTACCACGGGTTTATCTTTTACATATTTGTCTAAATCAGCAGCGGTTGGAAACTGTCCGCCGGGCCATTGTTCTTGGTTCCAGCCGCGGCCAATGATCCAGCCTTGTTTATCTTTAGCAAATTCAGCCAGCATTTTGCCAACCTCATCTGCTGAACGGGTATTTCTGACATCAAGTTGAGACAGATTATTACCTAAACCAATCACATGACCATGAGCATCGACTAAACCAGGTAAAAGAGTGGCTTGTTTGCCATCAATAGTGGTAGCGTCAGGGAAGCTTTTTTTAATTGAGTCATCGCCAGTTTTTACGACTTTACCGTCTTTAAAAACCAGTGCTGAAAAGTGTTGGGTTTCACCTTGGTAGGTTGGTGTATAACCATTTACATTGTAGATAACTGTGGTGTTGGCAAAACAACTCAGTGAAGCTGTTGCCAGTAGGCTGATGATAAGTTTCATAATCTTTTAATTATTTTTTTAATGTATGAAAACAGTATCAGAGTTGCAGTAAACTGCAACTCACAGAAGAAAATTTCGACTAAAAATAACGGCTATTTACTGGCATAAGCCTTGTATTCTGAGAGAGATAGCTTGTTATCTTTATTATTATCGTAATTACTAAACCGAGACCATAAAGCTGGATCTCGAGCAGATTCTGAGCGGCTCAAGAAGCCATCTTCATTACGGTCTAGTTGTTTAAATTTTTCACCAATACTATCTGCAGCGACACTGATTGTACTAAATACGCAACACATTGCGAGGCTGGCAAAGGTTAATTTTGACATTGCTTTAACTCTTATTTGTTAAGTAGTGTTTAAATTCAAGAAGCGATATTTGTTGATCTTTATTTTCATCCCACTGCGCCATATGCTTTTTTAAATGCGGTTGAGATGAAAGTTCTTCCAAAGATAAAAAGCCGTTTTTATCTTTATCTAGGTGATCAAAGCGCTGTTTTACATCCAATGCTAAGCTGTTGAAGCTTATAGTAATTAAGGTACATGAAGCAAGCCAGAAAATTCTCATAATTACTCTCCTTTATTAGGGCGCGCTGCCCTTCGGGTTCTTCCTAGGGGCGATTAACTCTTTGTTGCTCGATTTTTACTTAGCCCACTAGGTTACAAATCTCGCGCCACGATTGAATCGTCCCCAGAGTGAACAAATTTTAATCCACAAAGGTCAACACGCTTTGGTAAAAGTGCTTGCCATAATTTAAGTCCCAAAATTTAAATCCGTTTACACATTCCCTCTGGGATTATGGCAAGCACTTTAAGCCGTTAAGGTTTGAATTTCTCAAACTCTTGTTCAGACAGAACTTGATCGCCGTTTTCATCCAGATCGGCAAATTGCTTAAGTAAGTTATCGTGTTTGGTTGCTTCTGTTAATGAAATTTCGCCATCGGCATTGGTATCAAATTTCGCAAAACGCACATCCATTTGCGATGCTAAAACGGTGGCACTGATAACTAAAAACATCAACGAGAATGCTGCAAAAAGTTGTTTCATCACACACTCCTAATTAATAAATGATTTAAACTCTGCAAATGAAATTTGACCATCTTGATTGCTATCAATTTGAGTGAAGTTTCCATGTAATAAAGCGTCTTCAGATGCTTCAGCATCACTCAAAAAACCATTGCTATCTTTATCTAATTCATTGAATGTATCTTTTAAATCAAATGCATTACTGCTCATTGAAATTACACTCAACAGCACGGCTAGTGTGTAGGTCCTCGTTTTCATTTGCTGTCCTAATAAACTTATTTGTAAGTGCTAATACAATAACAGTGCCAACTTTTATTCTTCTTTTTTATCAATGATTTATGTTATTTTGCTGTTATTGGGTACGAAATAGTTACAGAGTAATGTGTCTTTTTTGCAACGTAATTATTGGTTTTTATTTTTTTATCTTAATTTTCAATTGGTTGTGTTGTTGCAAAATAGCAACGTTGCGCCTGATTTAGGCAGTAAGTTGTCTTTTTTCAGTTCGGATTCAGCGAGTGTCTAAGTTCATTCACGAATAATGAATGCCAGCGTTTCTTATGAGGGTAAGTATGCAAAGTAGCATAGTAATTAAGTGCAAACAGTGTTTAAGCTGGCGACCAAGCCTAATTGGTCAGTTTGTATGTAGTATTTTACTTTCCTTATTACCATTGTGTTTAGTGGTGATTTTGTTTTTAAACGCACTGAATAAACAGCTGGCTGTTACGCAAGAAATTGTGGGTGATAATGATGAAATCACTAAGGTATTTAACAATTTAAAGCAAGACTTAAATAGCCTTGAAAGAGCAACGCGGCAAAATTGGGTACTCAAGAGTGAATCTTTAGATACATTAATTGAAAATAAGTGGAGTTCATCAATTCAGCGTATTGATGAACTGATCTTTTTAAGTCCTACGGCTGATTATATTTTGCAGTGGCGTCAATTAGCTGAGGTACTGCAATTTGCACAGCAGCATCTTTTATTTGAACAAAAGCAAGATGGTGAGTTATTTGCCCCCGCAAGTAAGTTAATTAGTGAGCAAACCAATTGGCTTAGAGAGCAAAACGAATTACGTATAACTAAAAACCAGCAGCAATTAAAAGCATTGCAAACATCTTTTATTAACTGGTTAGTAGCACTTATTCCTTTGACTCTACTCGTAGGCGGAGGGTTTTTATGGCGGATCAGTGGTCGTCTACGAGAGCTAACGAGCGTGATTGATAAGCTAGGTCAAGGCCATTGGCAGCAAAAAATAAATGTCCGAGGCTCGTCTGAGTTAGTTGAACTTGGCAACAAACTTGAATGGGTTCAAGCGCAGCTACATATGCTTGAGCAGCAAAAAGATACATTTTTACGTCATGTAACTCATGAGTTAAAGACCCCACTTGCTTCAATGGTTGAAGGAACTGATCTATTAACAGATGAAATTGTTGGCCCTATTAATGATGAACAAAAAGCAGTCCTTGAGCTAATCACCCAAAGCATGGTGCGACTTAGAGCAATGATAGAAAGTTTACTTAGTTATAATGCGATTCGTACTAGTAAAGAGACAGTGACTGAGCTTAGTTTTGCCGCCATAAAAGATAAGATTGAGCGTCACTTTGAACATCGTCTAGTTGCACGTGAACAATCACTGTTATGGGTTGATGAGCTGCCTAAAAAAGCACTTTATATTTCAATTGAGTTACTAGAAATGATCTTGATCCAACTCACTTCTAATGCAATCAAGTTTTCGCCTGAACAAGGCTGTGTCACGATTAAAGCGAATTTCAAACATGGCAAACTTATTATCAGTGTTATTGATCAAGGACATGGAATTGATGATTCCGAAAAGGCCGCGGTATTTGGTGCGTTTTATCAAGGCAAAAATGCAAAACAGCAGAGCGAGATGGGCAGTGGCTTAGGTCTCACAATTGTTAAAGAAACCGTAGAGCAATTAAATGGCAAACTCTCTATTACAGATAACGAACCTCAAGGGTGTGTTTTTACCGCCGAATTACCAATTCAATTAACCCAAGGAGTTAACTGACATGGGCTTAGCACATAAAGCCAGTTTTATCCTCATTGCATGCTCGATGCTTATCACGGGCTGTACATTAACGCAAAAGAAGCCCGTAGCAGAGGTGAAGACAGAAAATAATCAGGTCGCATCGCAAGGAAAACCTAATCCTAAACCGCGCCCGAAAAGCGAGCCAAACTACCCGCCAGCAAGTACTGTGATTGCTTGGCATGCAGCACAGTGTGGTGGTTATAAAGCTAGTACGTCAAAGCTAAATTTTGTCGGTGAGAATGAATTGAAAAGCCTTTTTAAATCAATGTGTTTGTTAAGTGCTACAGAACCTGAAAAAGCACTTGCTCAACTTGAAAAAAGCGATCACGCCTATTACTGGCCTGACGATATAAAGCAGTATCTTTGGTTGCAAAAGCAACATTTACAGCAAAGCTTAGCAGCAAAACAAGCAAAGCAAGCGCTAAGTGATGAAATGGAAAAAACCTTGTCGTCGCTTGCGACTATCGAACAACAACTTCTGCTACGTGAAGAAACCAAGGAGCAGTAATCATGAGTGAAGAAACAAAACCACGGGTTTTATTAGTTGATGATGATGCCAGCTTATTAAAATTACTGGCTATTCGGATTGAATCTAAAGGCTATCAGGTAAGCACAGTCGAAAGTGGTATTGAGGCGTTACAAGCGTTAAAAAATCAAACCTATGATGCGGTGATCACCGACTTAAGAATGGATGAAATGGACGGCATGGCTTTGCACCGTCAGCTACAAAGTCGTTATCCTTCAATGCCGGTGATTATGATGACAGCACATGGTTCGATACCTGATGCAGTTGAGGCAACTAAACAAGGTATATTTGCGTTTATTACCAAGCCTGTAGATAAAGATGAGCTGTTCGACAGCCTTGCTAAAGCTATCGAAATTCATGGTGTACACGGTGATGAAACACCGACACAAACTAATATTGTCACCCGTAGCGGGGCGATGTTGCATTTACTTGAACAAGTTAGATTGCTTGGTCCAACGCAAGTGAATGTGTTGATCTCTGGTGCCAGCGGCACAGGTAAAGAGTTGCTTGCACAAGCAATACATCAACACAGCCATGTTAGTGACGGGCCATTTGTGGCAATTAACTGCGGCGCTGTGCCGGGGGAGCTTTTAGAGTCGGAATTATTTGGGCATAAAAAAGGCGCGTTTACAGGTGCAGTAAAAGACCATCAAGGTTTGTTTCAACAAGCACAAGGTGGTACCCTTTTTCTAGACGAAATTGGTGATATGCCGCTAAATTTACAAGTAAAACTGCTGAGGGTTTTACAAGAGAAAACCATTCGTCCTGTGGGCTTTCAAGAAGAGATCCCAATTGATGTGCGAGTGGTGTCGGCGACCCATAAGAACCTCCCTGAGGCAATCAATAATCAGCAGTTCCGTGAAGATTTATATTACCGATTAAACGTGGTGAACTTAAAACTGCCTCCGCTTTGTGAACGCCGAGAAGATATTAGTTTGCTAGCACAGCATTTTGCAGGTCTTATTGCTAAACGTATGGGGCAAGAGCAAAAGCAGTTTGCCAACGATGCGATGCATGCACTGGTTCGCTATGACTGGCCGGGTAATATTCGTCAATTACAGAATGTGATTGAGCAGGTAGTAGCTCTTACACCGGGTAAAGTGATTGCAGCTCAGTTGGTAGAGAGTGCATTAAACAGTAATATTAGTATTGCTGAACCGCTTTCGTTAAATGATGCAAAAAAAGAATTTGAGCGAGATTATTTAATTAATACGCTAAAGATGTCAGCAGGTAATGTTGCCGAAGCCGCAAAACTTGCGAAACGTAATCGCTCAGATTTTTATAAATTAATTAAAAAGCACAACATTAATGTTGAAAGCTTAATATAAGGAAAAACATGGCGCTTTTTTTAGTCTATCTGGGCGGTCGTATTCAAGGTTGCCACATTGAAATGCACGACGTTCGATTTGTCGTAGGCGATAACATTGAACAAACCTATTCAAAACTTAAAGCACAATGGGTGGGTGATAAAAGCAATGTGCACATGGATAGCTATATGCAAATTCAGCATATTGATGGCTATCAGGTCGAAGTGGTTGATACCCAGCATCACCAAGCTGAAAAACTATACTTTGTAAATTTAGGTGCTTACCGAGCAGATAGCCTTGCTGAACAACATGATTTTGCATTGTACGTTGCGCGTAGCAGTGAAGAAGCAAAGCAACGCGCTAAAGAGTCTTTATTGGCTGGAATGACTCATCTTCATAAAGATGATTTACACGATGTAGACGATTGTTTTGCGATTGATTTGTTAGATAGCAACTTATCAATCAAATTAACGCCAAGCGGGCAAGCACAAGCAATGAAGCCCGATTGGTTTGGCTATCACGTGCTTTAAGCTATTCTTGGTTATCGTTTTTACTGGCAACTTTAAAGGCGATAATCACCAACCCAAATAAGGCAAATGGCAGTGCAGCGAGTAAATACTCAACGGTATGGCTGTCTTGGTAGTTAGGCTGGAGTAGGAAGTGACCTGCAACACAAAGTAAAATAGCCACGAACAAAACGGGCAGTAAAATCAGTTCTTTTTTAGGTGAGTGTTTTTTCATTACAAGGCGTTATATTCCAAAGGTGCGCCATTGTAATGAGCTACCCTTAGCTAGGTCAAATAAGTTGCTTTGTAGTTTGCTTTATATTGCGCTGTATCAACTTTTTTGGTGTCAGCTTTTACAGGCTGCTTTTTTGGAGCCGCTGGTTTATCGGTTGTTTCATTATAGCTAAATAGCCCCATAATGAACTCAATCTCTTCACGTTGTAATCCAGATCGCATGATGCCCTCCAAAAATAATTTGCCTTTTGTATTACAAATGTTACGTCCTGTAATCTGAATTATCGGTGAATATCGCGCCACTAAACTGTAATCATATGTAACGCAAATGTGCTTATTTAATAGGCAGTTCCACAGTAAACACAACACCTGTGCCATCATCTAAATTTTCTGCTAATACTTTACCGTGATGGTAATCGCAAATAAGCCTTACAATATAAAGACCTAAACCCAAGTGGGGCTGCTGCTGATGTTGCTGACTTCTCACTGAGACCATTGAGTCGAAAATATGTTCAACTAATCCATCAGGTAATAGAGGACCTTGGTTGCTAATTGTTAGTACTGCGTGTTGATCTTGCTTGGTTAAACTCACGGAAATTGTGCTTTGCGGGGTTTTAAACTCAAGTGCATTGTTGATGAGCTTATCGAGTAATTGCGCAATAAATTCTGGTGCGCCGCTGACATTTAACGGCTCTTTATCAAGCGACAAGGTAAATAGACTTTCACCATAGGTTATTTGATAGCCCTGCATGCAGCCGGTGATCACCTTGGTCAGGTCAAACTCTTCTGCCTCGGCATTTTGAATACTTTGTTCAAGGCGCGTTGCTTCACTCATGGTGGTAATAATTTTACCTAACCGCTCAACCCCTTCACTGGCACGGTCGAGGTATTTTTGACTCAGTTCAGATTGCGGCTGCATTTGTAGGTTTTCAAGCGATGACCGCACAACAGCAACTGGTGTACGAAGTTCATGGGAGAGTCGCGATGACATATTTTCTAAGTAATCAGTATAACCACTTAAGCGACTAACAATGTTAGCAAAACTGCGAGAAAGGTCGCCAATTTCGTCATTCGAATCGGCATAAGTAATTTTGCCGGTGATCCGCCCTTGAGCATCAATAGCTTGCTCGGCATTGTCACGTAAGCGGCGAATACGGCTAGAAATTCTAGAAGCAAAAAAGAACAGTGTCACAGTGCCAACAAGCATCACCGCTAAAATGACATTAAAGAGCTTCTCTAACGATTTATTACGTAGGGTGCGCACACCGTTGGTGGTTTCTTCTGCGATTACTGCACCAATGACTTTATCTTGGATCCAAATAGGGTAGGCCGCCGATAAAATAACGGCTTTGTTATCTGGAGTTAAGCGCCATGATGATGCAGGTTTCCCATTTAAAGCACTGGCTATGTGAGTACCTTGCATCGCTGCGACATCATGTAAGGTATCAATAAACTCATTTTCTGGGCGAGTTAAAATTTTATAGTAAAGTGGGTGTAAGTAATCTTGCTCAAAGCGTTGCCACCAGGTTGTTGCGGGCTCCTCTTTTAGGCCGTCTGCCCACACGCCATCGGCATGATGAATTGAGCCTGATTGCGCAAGTACACGATGATGGTTATCGACGACCCAAATTCGACTACCACTGTGGCCCATGCCTTTCAAAATACGGTTAATTTCTGGCGAAGGCACCAAAACAGAGCCGATATCATTGGGATTTTGCAGGTTTGAAGTCGACATAAGCTGAGGCTCAACCTTGTCTTCATCCCAGTCTTCAATAGCAAAACCGAGCTTATTACCTAACATAGAAAGCGGAAAACGCAGCTCTATGTTGTAACCCGTGTCGGTGCTTTTAAAGTAGCCTTGGATTTTCGTGACCGGCTCTTGTGTTTTGGCATCAAAAGCATTGACCCAGCCATCTTGACGGGCGGCCACCACATAACTTTTAAACTCACCTTCAGGTGTTTTTAACATGATCTGTAAGTGATCATTACGGGTAAAGCTGAGCACATTTTTAGCACGATACACCAGTGAGCTATCAGTGACTTTAAATGCCGCATAAAGGTAGTTTTCGTATTTGCCTACCATGTGATCAAAACTTAGATCACTTGGTTGATGATCATTACTTAACCCCTGTAAGTAGCGCTTGTCGTAATGCCAAAATAAGCTTTGATAAGGCTGCCACTCCGACAATTTACCATCAAGTTGAATCGGGTTATTTAGGTTATAGGCGTATAAATCTCGACCTTTTACAACTTGATCTAAAAAGTTGGTTTGCGAGTCAAACAAAGCAGGGCGTTCATGTAATGCGGTAGCGAGTGCACGAGTGGTGCCCACTAAGGTTTTTTCTTGCCCTTGTCTTAAGAACTTTTCCATTTCCCAAACATACTCATAGCCAAGCCAAGGCAATAAAAATAAAAAGCAGGATAAGAAAATAAACTTTGTTCTAAGCCCCAAACGCAGCATTAAGCTTGCTCCCAGCGATAACCCATACCGTAAACGGTATCAATGCAGTCAAATGCATCATCTAAAGCAATAAACTTTTTACGAATGCGTTTTACATGCGAGGTAATGGTGCTGTCATCAACATAAATTTTCGCATCACTCATTAATTCGTTGCGGCTTTTAACATGGCCTGGACGCTGCGCAAGTGAATGCACCATCCAAAACTCTGTCACGGTTAAATCAACCAGTTGCTCTTGCCAAAACACCTGCATGCGCTGGGTATCTAACTTTAATGGGCCGCGATGCAAAAGAGCGGTTTGATCGGCGGGTTGATCGAAGGCATCAAGGCGTCTAAACAAGGCACCAATGCGAGCAGCAAGATGCGCCATACTGATGTCTTTGGTTAAGTAATCGTCGGCTCCCATGCGCAGACCGCATACGGTATCAATTTCGCTATCGCGGGCGGTTAAAAATATAATCGGTAAGGTTTTAGAAAGACTGCGTAATGTTTGGCAAAGTAAAAAACCACCATCCACTTCATGGCCAAGGCCAATATCAACAATGGCTAAATCTGGTAAAGATTGACTAAATGCCAGTTCAGCACTGGCTCTGTCAGCAAAGCCTACAACCTGATAGCCCTGAGCACTGAGCATTTCTGTGTAGTTTTCGCGGATTGCTGTTTCATCTTCAACGATTGCTATTTTCTTCATTGTTAATACTTACTTAAATTCTTTCTATAGCGAACTATACCTAATTTTTTGCCTTGCGTACTGGCAAAAACGCGATTGCCATTTTTCTGCCACAATTGCTCAGCAGTTTGCCTTTTTTGATCCCCTTTATTGCCATTTCGACTTGTTTTAATAGCTCCATACCAAGTTCGCAACACCAACCAATGTTGCCAAGCAATTAAGTAGAAAAAGGATTAAACCATGAAAAAATTAATTATTGCCGCTGTTATCACATCTGCTGTATCTGTAGCCCCTTTTGCAGACGCTGCGAGTCAAACTAAACAAGAAACACCAAAAGAAACAGCTATTGGCTTAGGTGCAGGTGCCCTTGTTGGCGGCATAGTCGGCGGCCCAGTGGGTGCATTTATTGGCGCGTTTGCTGGTGGCTTAATTGGCGAAAAAGAAGCGGCAGACAACACTATTGATGAACAAGCCCACGCATTAGTTGTAATGAAAGAGCAAACCGCTGATTACCAACAAGTGATTGCTGATAACGCAGCCCTAAGTGAGCAGCTTGAACTATTAGCTGACGAAAAAGAGCAGTTACTACAAGCCCAATTGAACACCTTATTGGCGATGACGGTACAGTTTAAAACCGGCTCTAGCGAAATAGCCCCACACTTTGCTAATCAACTCGACAAGGTCGCGCAGTTACTGATTGCCCAGCCAAATCTGGCTATCGACTTAAATGGCTTTGCAGATCAGCGTGGTGATGAGTTGGCTAATTTAATGCTTTCAAAACAACGTGTAAATGCAGTGCAAAGCTACTTAATTAAACAAGGCGTACCTCATACCCGCTTAACCGCAACTGCCTTTGGTGAGCAGCAAAGTGTTGCCGATTCAAATAACTACGAAGACAACGTGTTTGATCGCCGCGTAACCTTAACGACACGCCCTGTGTCACAAAGCAGCTTACGCACAGCGCAAAGTAACCACTAATTCATCTGTCGATGGAGTGACATATTATGTTGAGTAACCGTACCAAAAGGCTCCTTTTTGGGAGCCTTTTTATCCTCTTATTAGGTTATGCAGTTAACCCTGCATTTGCAGCCAATGCCAGTGCCGAACTGCGATTTTATGATGATTCAAATAGCCAAGTGTCTTCGGGTTTATTAGTGAAAAACGATGTCACTATGACGCTCACTGGGCTTATTAATCATGTTGTTGTTAAACAACGTTATCAAAACCCGCACCCGTTTGCAGTAAATGCCCGTTATGTGTTTCCGTTACCTGATGAAAGTGCTGTTCATGCCATGCAAATGCAAATAGGTGAGCGCATTATCACCGGTAACATTGCCCTTAAACAGCAGGCTGAACAGCAATTTGAGCAAGCTCAAAAACAGGGTAAACGCGCCGCTTTAGTTCGTCAGCAACGTGCGAATATTTTCTCTACTGATGTGGCAAACCTTGGAGCAGGGGAAGAGATTGAAATTACCTTGCAATACCAAGAGATAATCGGTTTTCGAGATGGTGTGTTTTCACTGCGTTTTCCAACCACTATTACGCCGCGCTACGAACCTTTAACGGCAGAACTACAGCAAAAAGCGAATCTAGAAACAAAAGGCACTGAACAACAGAACGACGCAACAGCTAACACAGCTCAAGTGGCATCAGCGTGGCTAAAGCCTGTTTTTCATCGTACACAAAGCCAAGAGTCTGATGCGAGCCTAAACCTTGCAATTGCGATGGATATTGGCCTTGAACTCAGTGATATCAGCGCTAATTTAGCGGGCATGCAAATCGATAATCCAAGTTTTGGTCGCTATCAATTATCACTTAATCGTGATGTTCCTATGGATAGAGACTTTGAGCTGACATTTAAACCCCTTGATAAAGCTCACTCTCAGGCTGCATTTTTTACCGAAACAGTAGCAGGGCAAGAATATGGTTTACTGATGTTAGTACCGCCAAGCGATCACTTTACCTCGCAAGCTCGTCTTCCTCGTGAAATGGTGTTTGTTGTAGATACCTCCGGCTCAATGCATGGTCAATCTATGGAGCAGGCCAAACAAGCCTTGTTTTATGCCCTTTCGTTATTGGATGAAAATGACAGTTTTAACATCATCGGCTTTGATAACGAAGTGTCGGTATTAAGTGATATACCAATGATTGCCAGTGACTTTAACATTCGTCGTGCAGAGCGCTTTATTTATGGTTTACAAGCAGATGGCGGCACCGAAATCGCAAAAGCACTGACTCAGGTACTTGATGGTAAACAGCATGATGGTTTTGTACGCCAAGTGGTGTTTTTAACCGATGGCAGTGTGGGTAACGAAACGCAGCTATTTAAACAAATTCAAACAGATTTAGGTGACAGCAGGCTCTTTACCGTCGGTATTGGTAGCGCGCCTAATAGCTTTTTTATGACCAGAGCTGCCGATATTGGCCGTGGTACATTCACTTTTATTAGTAGTACCAACCAAGTCCAGCCCAAAATGCAGCTACTTTTTGATAAGCTGGCGCATCCAGCAGTTACTGAGCTTGCTCTTGAAGGCGACAAAGCAGCCCTTGAGTATTGGCCATCGCCATTACCTGACTTGTATTTTTCAGAGCCGGTTTTGGTTGCCGTAAAGCTTGATGGCAGTCAGCACTTAACGTTAAAAGGGCAAACAAACACAGGGCCACTCACCATTAATTTAGCAACCGCCAATGCTGCACAAGGCGAAGGTATCGCTAGACTCTGGGCCAGACAAAAAATTAAATCGCTGCTGCTTTATAACGAAAAACAGGCGGTACGCGCAGAAGTCGAGACATTAGCACTTCAGCATCATTTACTTAGCCCTTTTACGGCCTTTATTGCAGTTGATAACTATGCGGATAATGAAATTGCAGAGCGTTCAATGCAAGTACGAAATAAACTTCCTAACGGCATGACGCTACCGCAAACCGACGGACAAAGCCGGGTGTTTATGCTACTTGGGTTGTTGTTGCTTTCTTTCTCGTGGTTATGGCAATGGCGACGCTAAAAAAAGCGCTGCCATTATGCAGCGCCTTACTTGGTATCGCACTATTTGTTAATGGCGGTTATATGCAGGCGAAAGCTTGGCTTGCACAGGCATTGATTGAGTCTGCTTGGCAGCAAGCTTTGCAAAGTCCTAATGAGCAAGTGAGGCCTTGGTTTTACGCCGATGGTTATGTCACTGCACACATAAATTGGCCAAGCCAGCAGCAAGAATTGACTGTACTTGCCGGTGCGTCGGGGCGAAACCTCGCGTTTGCCCCGGGGCATTTTTTGCCAAGCGGTGAACTTGGCAGCTCAAAAGGGGTGTTAATAGCTGGTCATAACGACACCCACTTTGCATTTCTAAAACATGTTGCAGTGGGTGAGCAGTTCTCTATGCAGTTGCAAAATGGCCAGATTGAACATTATCAAGTTCGCAGCATTGATGTTATTCATCAAAGCGAACAGGGCTTTTTAGCACAATCAGGCCTGTATTTATTAACCTGTTACCCTTTTGACTCGTTAGCTTCCGGGACTGAGTTTAGGCTATTGGTGTCGGCTGATAAATTATCGTCGTCTACGTCAACTTTCAGCTCTTGATGACGTTGACTAACAATAACACCGGCGAATACCACTGCGATACTCACCCATTGCCAAAGTGTGAGTACTTCGCCAAGTAGAATGGCTGACAAAATTAACGCAAAAATTGGAATGAGGTTTGAGTAAGCAGCAGCGGTTAATACCGACACCTTACTGATGGCGTAGTTGTACATGCCATAGCCGCCTAAAGTGACACATGAGCCTAAATATAAAATGCTCAATAGGGCACTTAAATCGTGTTGATTTTCGCTGGGTAGTTCGATGAAAAATAAAAAAGGCGCAAAGAACAAACTACCACTAAACCCTTGAATTGCAATTAAAGTAAGTGGTGAATAGCGGGTCACTAAGTGCTTTACACTGACGGTATAAAAGGCGGCGCACACCATCGCCATCAACTCTAAAAAGTTACCAAGCAGTGGGTTAGGGGCTTGCTCTGTGCTTGGTGATAATAGCGTTAATAAAATACTGCCACCAATACACAAGGTAAAACCAACGACGATGGCTTTACTGATGTACTCTTTTAATATTAAGAACGCCAAAATAGCGACGATAATTGGTAAACAAGAGACAATTACCCCAGCTTGCGATGCCGAAGTATATTCAAGAGCATGCCCTTCAAATAAATAATAAAAACAAGGCTCAGCCAGTGACATACCAATTAAATACTTCCAGTCACCTTGTTTGAACTCAAAGCGGATCACATAGCGCCATAAACATAAGCTAATCAATAATGTGGTTAGCATTCTTAAAAAAATGACTAATACGGGATCATAAACATTGATTGCATGCTTTAAAGCAATGTATGAGCTACCCCATAAAAAGGTCGCAATAATTAAGCATAAACTGGCTGGCATAGGTGTCGCTATTGAGTAAAAAAACGAGAGCGCGATCCTAGCATGAATTTTTTTAACTTGTTCAAAAACTGTTAGCTGGTATATATAAATTCTCTATTTTAATTACAGAATATAAGAATCAAATGCAAAGGCCACACGTCGTTGTTGTAAAGCTGGGCACAAGCGTGCTGACAGGCGGTACCGACAAATTAGATAAAGCACACATGGTTGAACTTGTTCGCCAATGTTGTGAATTAAAAAAACAGGGTTATCAGGTTGTTTTAGTATCAAGCGGCGCGGTTGCTGCAGGTCGCGAGCAACTCATTACCCCCTGTGGTCGTTCTTTGATTGAAAAACAAATGCTTGCCGCTATCGGCCAAGGGCAGCTTATTCATATTTGGCAGAGCTTGTTTGCTTTGTATGGAGTGAATGTTGGGCAAATGCTCTTGACCCGCGCCGATGTGGAAGACCGTGAACGTTACTTAAATGCCCGCGATACCTTAAATGCGCTACTCGCTCATAATGTGGTACCAATTATTAACGAGAACGACGCCGTGGCCACCGCCGAAATTAAAGTCGGCGATAACGATAACTTATCTGCTTTAGTCGCAATTTTAGCAAATGCAGAAAAGCTGTTACTGCTAACTGACCAAGAAGGTTTATTTACCGGTGATCCGCGCTCTGATGTGAATGCCAAACTCATCAATGAAGTGACGCATATTAATGATGAACTCAGAGAACTCGCTGGTGGCAGTGGCACAACCCTAGGTACCGGAGGTATGGCGACCAAACTGCAAGCGGCCGATATTGCACGTCGCGCCGGTGTTGAAGTCATTATTGCCAAAGGCGCTGGCAAAAATGTGATTTTAAATTGCATGGCCGATAAGCTCCCAGGTACACGATTTTTAAAACTCACCGCACCAAAAGATGGCCGTAAAAAGTGGCTTCTTGCTGGGCCTAAAAGTAGCGGACAATTAGTGATTGATGATGGCGCAAGCGCCGCGCTTAAAGAACGTGGTGCAAGCCTTTTGGCTAAAGGCGTAAAAACAGTGCGAGGGCAATTTGAACGTGGTGATGTGATTGAAGTAGTGACGAGTCAAGGCCAGTGTATTGCTAAAGGTCTCGTTAATTTTAATCATCAAGAAATTGATCAAATTAAAGGTTGCCATTCATCGCAAATCACCCAGTTGCTTGCGTTTGCGCCGAGCAGTGAAGTTATTCACAGAGATGATATGATTTTGTTATAGTTTTTTAGTATTTCTGATAAAGTTAACTAAACTAAAGTTATATATAGTTTTGGGGACTTTATAGATTGCGTCTAACGCTTGCGGACATGACTGGGTTGTAGAAATTACGCAACAAGAAGAAGAGGCTGGACTTGACGAGGCGCTTATAAAATCTGTGAGCGAATTGGAAGAGTTTTCGCGCTATGCAATCTATATTAACAAAGTCTTCAAACCCGGTTTCCCAGCCCGTCTACTAAATAAAGACTCGTTGATAGAAGAGCTTACTGAGTCTGAAGTTAATGAACTTATTGATAAGGTTAGCCGTAACAAAATTCGTATAAGTCGAAACTATGGCTTTATTTCGACTTACATACCTGTTTATTACATGGGTAATGTGGTTGGCGTGCTTGTTGTTGAGTCAGAAAAAGAGTTGTCAGAGAGATGTAGTATGTTGGCAATTTATATGCTCAACATTTATGCCAACCAACTAGCGCTGCTTTATAAATCACAATTGGATCCCCTCACTGAGTTACTCAACAGGCAAACTTTTGATAAAAAAGTCATCGATATCGCATCAACTACTGTAAAAGGACAAAGCGAATTAGATCCCCATCATCGCCAATGGTATCTTGCTATTGTTGACATTGACCACTTTAAAAAAGTGAATGACAACTATGGTCATGTTATCGGTGACGAAGTGATTTTGTTAGTCGCTCAACTGTTAAAAAATAACTTTCGTATTGAAGATTACGTGTTTCGTTACGGTGGTGAAGAGTTTGCAGTGCTATTTCAAGCAAGCGACGAGTTAGATGCACGTAATGCACTCAATCGTTTTCGCGGATGTGTTGCCGAATACCCGTTCCCGCAAGTGGGTAACTTAACCGTGAGTAGCGGTTTTATGCCGATTTATGAGTTTGAAATGGTTGCCAGTCTTGTGCAAAAAGCCGATCAAGCCTTGTATCACTCAAAAAACAAAGGCAGAAATTGTGTTACAGCCTATTCTGAATTAGATATCCCAGATTCTCAATGCAGTGATGACTCAATAGAGCTGTTTTAGCCTGTTGCAGCGTCTCTTGCTGTGTTAAAATTGGCCACTATTTTTAGAACCCTATGAGAAGGTGAGATGAAGTTTGTTCGTTGGTTGTTAGGCCGCATCATTTTGTTTTTTGATTTTGTATTCACGCCACGTAGTAAAAAGCGTCCGGCTGCTGAGCAAGCGGCGCTTGATTCAGTGACATCACAATTTAAGTTATATCAATTTAAGGCCTGCCCATTTTGTGTGAAAGTTCGTCGTGCAATTAAGCGTCAAGGTCTTTCAGTTGAAACTCGTGATGCCAAAAGTAACGAGCAATTTCGCCAAGAGCTTTTAGAGCAGGGCGGAAAAATCAAAGTGCCTTGTTTACGTATTGAAGAAAACGGCCAAGTAACTTGGCTGTATGAATCAAACGATATCATTGCTTATTTAGATAAAGTCGCTGCATAAAGCGGCTTTACACTTCGATTATAGCCCGTGCTGTGCTAGCATTTGGGCAAATTTTTTAATTGTCTTTTGAGAGATATAACCATGACAATTCGCACCCGTGTTGCTCCGTCACCGACAGGTGATCCGCACCTAGGTACAGCATACATCGCATTATTTAACTACTGTTTTGCTAAGCAGCAAGGCGGTGAGTTTGTGTTACGTATTGAAGATACAGACCAAGTTCGTAGTACGCCAGAATCAGAGCAAGCTATTATGGATAGCTTGAAATGGTTAGGCTTAAACTGGGATCACGGTCCCGATGTTGGCGGTGAGTTTGGTCCATACCGTCAGTCTGAGCGTAGCGATTTATATAAGAAATTCGCGCATCAACTCGTTGAACAAGGTAAAGCGTTTTATTGTTTTGCTACGAGCGAAGAACTAGATCAAATGCGTGAAGAGCAAATGGCCGAAGGTCTGCGCCCTAAATACGATGGTCGTGGTTTAAACCTTTCTGAAGATGAAATTAAAGCAAACCTTGAAGCGGGTAAGCCTTACGTAATTCGTATGAAGATCCCAAGCGAAGGCACGTTTAAGTTTAACGACTACCTACGTGGCGACATTGAGATCCCATGGGAAAATGTAGACATGCAAGTGCTACTTAAAGCTGACGGTTTCCCAACTTACTTCCTTGCCAACGTTGTTGATGATCATCACATGCAAATTAGCCACATTTTCCGTGGTGAAGAGTGGATCAATTCAGCGCCTAAGCTATTAAAGTTATATGAAGATTTCGGTTGGGAAGCGCCAGTACTTGGTCACTTACCGCTTCTTCGTAACCCAGATAAGTCAAAATTATCGAAGCGTAAAAACCCAACTTCAATCAACTACTATAAAGAAATGGGTTACCTACCAGAGGCACTATTAAACTATTTAGGCCGTATGGGTTGGTCAATGCCAGATGAGCGTGAAAAGTTCACTTTAGATGAGATGATTGAGCACTTCGATATGAAGCGTGTGTCGCTTGGCGGCCCTATTTTCGACATCGATAAGCTTAGCTGGTTAAACGGTATGTGGATCCGTGAAAACTTATCTGATGCAGAATTAATGCAACGTTTTGTTGATTGGAAATTTAATACTGAGCTATTCGCCAAAGTATTGCCAGAAGCAAAAACGCGAATTAATACGCTTTCTGACATGGTTGACCTTGCCGGTCACTTCGTGGGTGGCATTCCAAGCTATGATCCTGCGCTATTAACAGCGGGTAAAGCTGATGAAGATGTAATCCGTCAAGCATTACAGTTCTTCATCTGGCAATTAGAAGGTTTACGCAGTTGGGAAAAACCAGCGATTTTTGCTATCGCAAAAGAAGTTGCGACTTTCCATGAGTTGAAGATTAAAGACTTCCTTGAGCCAATTTTCGTGGCTATTACAGGTAAGACATCTTCAACATCAGTACTTGATGCAATGGAAATTTTAGGTTCAGACCTTTCACGTGCTCGTTTACGTGTAGCATTAGCACATATTGGTGTGTCTAAAAAGCAAGCGAAAAACATCGAACGTGCCTATCGCGATTATCCGCAAGCTTAATCGTAATATAACTTTCAAAAACCGAGCTTTATGCTCGGTTTTTTTATGTTTGATTGACAGGTTAGATGGTTTTTAAGCAAGCTGAGTTAAATGTAATACCTTTTACAAAACAGGTTTGGAAGTTAGCTCTCATATTTGGCTACTGAAATAACCAAAATCAATAACTAAAAACTGAAAACCAATGTAGCAAAATGTACATACTATTTTATATTTCATTCAATATGTTAGATTTAATTGATAGGGGATCATAAGCTATTTTTAACAGTGTAGACTGGAAAATAATTATACAAAAATGTAGGCAAACGATATGATCGCACCTGTAAGCGTTAAGAGTAGGCTATTGTTAGTATTATATAGTTGCCATAACTGTTTTTAATTATGGTATCGAGGTGAATCAAGTTAATGAATAAATTGTTTGGCTTAGTATGTTGTTTAACTGCATCAACTGCGTTTGCGCAGGTTGATGATAAACAGCCGCAATTAATTAAAAAGTCGACAATTCATGCCAGCATTACTCTGGGCTATGGGGGAATCGAAAACCCTGTTCTTGATGCTGATGATATTACTTCACCTATTTTACCTAGCTTTGCTTACTATGGTGATAATTGGTATTTCGACGATTTTTCTATAGGTTACAGCTTAATCGAAACAGAGAGTTTTTACGTTGATTTACTTGGCCGATTTAACGATGATGGCTTTTTCTTTGAATTAGATGGCATAGATAAGCTCTATGCTGTGGGTGTGATAAGATCAAACAGTGGCCGACCTACCATTCCTACCGCTTCACCTATAAATTTAACGCCAATTAAACGTGATCTATCATACATGGCGGGCTTATCATCTGCATTGAATGTATACGATAACATCTGGCTTAGCGCAGCATATGTGCATGATGTAACCGCTGTGCATAATGGCTACGAAATTTTGTTTAATGGTTATCAGGCATTTGAGCTGCTTTCAGGAGTCGCGGGTGTTGAAATGGGCCTTACTTATAAAAATGAAGAGCTCATTGATTACTACTACACAGTTGCACCTACAGAAAGTAAAACCCGTGTATTTGATTATGACTTACAAAGTGCCATCAATTATTACGTAAAAATTAGCTACGAATACCCAATTAACGATAGTCTAAGTTTAGATTTCAAATTAAAGCACACTTGGCTTGATAGTAACTTAGCTAATTCAACGATGATCCATAAAAATGGCTATTTTTCAGGTTTTACTGGGATTACTTACCACTTTTAGGCCAGCGAATAGTGATCCTCGCCCCGCCAGTTTCTGAGCTATTAGCTAAGCTAATTTTACCGCCATGCCAGCTAGCGATACGATGGACTATATAAAGTCCTAATCCATAACCACTGGCCAGCTTATCACCTTCACCTTGTTTAAAAGGCTCTATTAAGGCATCGGCATTTATTGGTAAGCCGGGGCCATCATCTGTAATGCTTATAGAGTAATGGGCTGCTTGTTCTTCACTACTTATTTGGATAGTGTGTTTTGCGTATTTTGTGGCGTTGATCAGTAAATTTTGCACTGCAATAGCCATAAAGCTCGCTTCACAATATGCAGTATCTATTTTTAACTTTGCAATAAATTGGAGCTCTTTATACAAATCGAACTTAGCAATTTCACAATTGATTAGCTTAGTTAAATCAACTTTATCTTGATTAAATACACTTTGTTGATGCTCTAAGCGAGCAAACGATAAATACTGCTCCAAACGCAGTTCAATCTCATCGATATCGCGTTCTATTTGGCTACTTTGCTCTGGTTCTACGTCAGCAATGGATAAAGCAAACCGCATACGTGTAAGGGGAGTGCGAATTTCATGAGAAATAATACGTGATAAATCATTATGAAGCTGAACGAATTTGTTAATGCGTTCAGACATGTGAGTAAAGGTACTAGCAAGCGGTGCAATCGACGAGTTAGGCTTAATATCAAGCTCGATCCGCTGCGGTTTTTTACTGAATTGGTACGCTGCGCGCTGTAACGAGCTTAAATCACGAAACACGGGGCGAATAAACACTAGGATCATAGCGCCGAGCAATAGGTAAAAAGCAAAGAACGCAAACCAGTCTGTTTTGGTCTGCGAAATCAAAGTGATCGGGCCTACTTTTTGGATAGTTCCATTGCTGCCTTTGAGATACACAAACTGTTGATTATTTTCGACCACACTAATAATGCCATCGTTTTCGAAAGTAGTTTGTAAAGAACTTGGTAACACTAACTCATTTTGGTTTAAGGTGCTGATCCGTGAATCTTTATGTTCGGCGATTTGTGTAAGCTCATGGACGCTGAGTTGTATACTCGGCTCATGCTCAGAAAAAAATTCATTATACAGCTGCCCAAACGCAAGAACTAAAGCGATTAGACTCATTGTGATGATTAAATATAATTTAAAAAACTGCTGCTTCATTAATGCGAGATATCCAAGCTGTAACCTTTACCTCTAACTGATTTTATATCAAGCGACTCTTTATGCTCGCTAATCGTTTCTTTTAGTTTCTTTCTTAAGCGGCTGATTTTAAGGTCAATAGCACGGTCTAACCCGTCGTATTCACGACCAATGACATGTTTAAATAAAACTTCACGGGAAACAGGTTGCGGACTGTTTTTAGCCAAATAAGCAATGATCTCGAATTCACTATCGTTTAGGTTGAGTGCTTTACCTTTAAAAAAGATATCTCTTTTCTTTGAGTCAATCCGAAGTAGGTCATACTCATTTGAAAAGCTATCTTGGCCGATGGTATGAGCTATGATTGTTTTTATTTTTGCCAGCAATAGCTCAGGTTTAATAGGCTTGACAAGATAGTCGTAGGCTCCGAGATCTAGGCCTTTAATTTGTGATTGCACAGAATCCAGTGCTGTTAGAAAAATGACAGGACAACTGTACTTTTCTTTCAACTGAGAAATTAACTCAAAGCCATTGCCATCCGGTAGCATAACATCACATATGATGAGTGAAGGCATGAAGGTGATGTCGCTGTTGCGATAAGCCTCAGCAGTATTAAACACATCTATGGTGTAGCCATGTTTTAGTAAAAACTTTTGAATTAAACTTGCTAGTTTCACATCATCTTCAATTAAAAAAATATGCTGCATTATAAACTCCAGCCAAAACGCCGTTTTATGCGGTAATCTTTAGCTTCGTAATTTGCTATTGAAAGTAGTTGTTTTTTTACAATCTGATTGCTCAGTGGGTTTACTAATTTAATAGTCAGTGGGTGCTTTGTTTTAATATTGAGCTGTTCAACAATTAGGCCATTTTGTGTGTAGCACTGGGTGTACTGAGGGCGTTGAGTTACTTCTAAACATAACTCATCAAAAGGGGCGATGCGAAAATGAACTTGTATTTTGAATTCACATGCTTTTTGTTTTGCTTCAGTGACACAAACGGTGGGAGATACTTTAAAAAAAGGCTGATTAGAAAACTCTTCACTCAAACACAGCGACGAAAAAAAGAAACACAAAAGCAGCAATGCCAAATATAATCGTTTGATCATTTACGCACATCTCTGATTTTTAAAAGTCTTTTTTTCAAAGTAACATTAACCGTCGAACGTTGATGTAACCAACTAGCACTCATTTGAGTAATTATCTTTGCCGCTTATTATAATTATTATTTATACAACCTAAATGGTGATTACACGATAAAAAACACAATTATCATACCTTATTTATTCTTTGAGCTACAAATAGCGGGATCAACGGCTTTAGATGTATTCAGCTTGTCAGATTGAGTCATTTATTTTGATTCATTAGTGTGTTGTTTTATCAAGAGAAGTGAATGTTTATCTAGTTTAAGTTAATAGTTTTTCACTACAGGCTTGTGAGGGGAAGTCTTTATTATTCGCATGGATTTGTTAATCACTTGCTACAAATTGATACAATGTTGCAGTGCTAAAATTTGCGTTATTATTATCAGTAACTTTGCTTAATTTTAACAGATTCGACCTCTCTTTATTTTTTTTCTGGTAGTATAGGCAGGTTATAAGTAGTTTAAGCAGTGAACAAATATGTTAAGTCCTTATTATCAGCAACATGCTGATTATGTTTCAATCTCGCGTGAGCAAGGCTGTCGTTTCGCCAAGTTAGTGGCTGATGATTTCAATCCATTACACGATAAAGACGCTAAAAAGTTTTGTGTACCGGGCGATTTACTTTTTTCGCTGGTTTTAAACCGTTATGGCATAAGTGAAAAAATGGAATTCACATTTGCTGGTATGGTTGATGAAAATTCAAAGCTCACTTTCCCTGAAGGTGCTGATGAGTTTGCTATTACTGATGGCGAAAAAGTCATGCTAAAAGTGAAACGAGAAGGGGCTGTTAGCCAGTGCACTGAGTTAACAAATAGCTTAATTAAAAATTATGTTGAGTTTTCTGGCACCACTTTCCCGCATGTGATCATTCCACTAATGGGTAAGCAAGACGTGATGATTAACCCCGCGCGCCCAATGGTGATTTACGAGTCAATGCTAATCAACCTTGACCGCCTAGATATCAGCTCACCTGAACTGCAGTTTGCTGAGCCTGATTTTGAATTTTCAGGTAAGCGCGGCAAAATTACGCTCCGCTTCAACTTGTTAGAAAATGGCGAGAAAGTAGGTTCAGGTGAAAAGCACATGCTTGTTTCTGGCATTCGTGACTATTGCCAAGCAACCGTTGATGATTTAATTAGTTTTTACAATCAGCGCAAAGAATCATTAAAACCAGTGTGATTTTTTCGGTTGATAGAAAAGGCGCTAATTGCGCCTTTTTTGTTTATTGTGTTAAGCGTACAATAGCGCTTTTATAGTAAACGTACCTCATATCATGTCAGCAGCGACCTTTTCAGAGTTAAATCTTGCACCAGCGCTTTTAGAAGCATTGCAAGCCGAAAATTATCACACCCCAACGGCTATTCAAGCGCAAACTATTCCTCTTATTTTGGCTGGTGCTGATGTAATGGGCAGCGCACAAACGGGTACTGGTAAAACAGCAGCATTTGTTTTGCCTTTATTAGATAAGCTATTGTCCTTAGAAGCGCTACCAAGTGCCGTCAAAGTGCTTATTCTTACGCCAACCCGCGAACTTGCCCAACAAGTTTTTGCAAGCGTAGAGCGCTACGCTGCGCACACTGATATCAAAGCCGCGCTTGCTTATGGCGGGGCTAGTATTGGTCCGCAAATTAAAGCCATTAAAGGGGCGCAGGTTGTAGTTGCAACACCAGGGCGCTTACTTGATCACCTGATCAAAGGCAGTATTAAACTCTCAAGTATTAGCACCTTGGTATTTGATGAAGCTGATCGCATGCTTGATATGGGTTTTATTGATGAGATTAAACGCATTTTGCGTCATGTGCCAAAAGAGCGCCAAACCTTACTTTTTTCAGCCACATTTGATGACAGTGTTTTTAAACTCAGTAAGCAGTTATTGAATGATCCTAAATTAGTTGAAGTGAATAAGCGTAACTCAGCTGCGGTTGAAATTGAGCAGCTAGTTTATGCAGTTGATGAAGATCGTAAGCGAGAGTTAGTTTCTCATATGATTGGCATGAAAAATTGGCAGCAAGTACTGATCTTCACTCGCACTAAACAAACAGCTGATTTGCTCGCTAAAGAAATGTGTAAAGATGGCTTAAAAACAGAGTCTATCCATGGTGATAAAAGCCAAGGAGCGCGTGATAAAGCACTACAAAACTTTAAATCAGGTGCAACAAGGGTGCTGGTAGCAACGGATGTTGCGGCGCGTGGTCTTGATATTGCTTCACTAAAGTATGTGATTAACTATGAGTTGCCTTATGTAGCTGAGGATTACGTACATCGCATTGGTCGCACAGGGCGTGCAGGCGAAAAAGGCGTTGCGATGTCATTAGTTAGCATAGATGAGCAGTGGTTACTGGACGAGATAGATATATTGCTCGACACAAGGCTCACGCCGCAGTGGTTACCAGGTTATGAGCCGGACTTAACAAAAGAGCCAAAACAGGTTCGTAAAAATACGAATAAAGCACGACGTTCCCGCGATAAAAAACGTATTTTAGGGCAAAAAAGTAGGAGACGTTCCTAAATTTGGCGTATATTTATACTATCCTCTGGCTAAAGATGAGAGTTTAGTATGTTAGAAGAGAATAAATGGACGTTTCGCCGCGCTGATAAGCAATTCTCCTTAGCAAAGTGGCAGAAAACAATAGATCTCATGACTGAGCTGTTTTCTGCACCCGCGGGCTTTATAGTCCACAAAACTGATAATGTTTATCGCATTATCGTCTCCAGTGAGCAGCAAGAAAACCCCTATGAGGCGGGGGCCGAGTTAAGTGCTGACGATAATATTTTCTGTAAAAAAGTACTGCGTGACATGGCACCGCTGTATGTTGATCATGCTAGTCAAGACCAGCAATGGGATGACTGCCCGCTAGTAAAAGATGGCTTTGAGTCTTATCTTGGGGTGCCTATTAGCTGGCCAAGTGGTGACCCGTTTGGTACTTTTTGCGTAATGGATTTTAAACAAACCCATTATCAACAGAGCTTTTTAGAATTGATAGAACAGCTTCGCGATATGGTCGAAGATGACCTTGCGCTTTTAGACAACTTCACACAGATGCGTGAAATTGCCATGCTTGATTCACTCACTAATATTTATAACCGCCGTGCAATAGACCTACTTTGCCAACATAAATTGAATATATCGAAGCGTCTTGGTTTTGATATTAGTTGTTTATTTATCGATATAAATAGCTTTAAACCACTCAATGATACGTATGGCCATGAAGTGGGCGATCTCGCACTGATTTGTTTAGCCGACACCATGAAAGAATGCCTACGTGAAACCGATATTATCGGTCGCTTAGGCGGTGATGAGTTTATTGCCTTATTGCAAGTTCAGCCCGGTGATTGCATAGACAGTATCGCTGATAAGCTTAATACCGCTTTTCAGATAAATTTAGAGAAGCGGGGCATTCCTGTCACGAGCTTAAGTATTGGTTCAGGGGTAATAGCTCAGCCAAAAGAAAACTTTGCTGAGCTATTAAAGCGGGCAGATGAAGATATGTATGAGAAAAAGCAAGCCTCGAAGGCGGCACGCTAAGCTATTTGCTTCTCAGCTAGGTTTAATTCCATGATTGCTTTTAGTAAACGGTAAAGATTGATTGATGCATCAATTTCTTCTTTACGGTTAGTTAAGCTCTCAATATTTAAACCTAGCGGTACATCTAAATGTGCGCAGCTTTGTAAAATTAAGTCGAGATTTTCACGGCAGATGCGCACTGATTCGCTTAAAGTATTTGCAGCATCGAGCATACGGTACTTAGTTGCCTCAGGTACAGAAATACCCAACCATTCCATAAACTCTAAAGTTTTTTCACCACCACAAGGGGTAAACGTTAAAATAATGCGTTTTGGTATTGAGCCTTGTGCTTTACAGCTACGAGCATAACTGGTGATCAAGTCGATTGTCGCTTGGGCATTATAGACGGCTTGCGAAATAAAAAATTGACAGCCTTGCTGTGTTTTTTTAAGTAGTCTTTCATGCTCATTTCGCTTGCTCGCATGGCGCTCAGCAATCGTAACACCACCTAAAAATACATCACTATCTTGCTCTGCTAAGGTTTTGTATGCATCAGGTAGGCTTAATTTGATATCACCATCAGATGATGGACTACCGACTAGCACTAAGTTTTTTAACTCAAACTCATTACGAGTTTCGTTTAGCCATTCGGTAAATTCAGCTTCGCCACGCTGGGCAACACTTTTATAGGTGATAACATCTTGCTGAGATAAGTTACGTAATAACTTAGAATACTCACGCGGGTCGACAGTCTCTTTGAATGGGAAAGGGCGCGGAATCGCTGTACGGCTGCTTTCATCTTGAATGTCATAAATGATTACACCATCGTATTCAATTTCGTGTAAACGACCAAGAAGCTTCTGCGCAATAGTTTCTAATGTGGCTTTATCTGTGCCTGATTTTGGTGGTGTAGTACCAATTAGGTAGACGCCTTGATTGGTGTCTTCAATTTTCTCTTGTAGTGATAAAGCCATAATCCTCATTCCAGCTCGTGCTCATGTCTATGACAAACAATATAGCAGCCATTTAGACGTCTAGATAGATTTTTTTCATGAAAGTTTTTCAATGACTATGAATTTTACTCATATTGAAAGCCGAGCGTTTCGCTAAATTGACACACCTGTTTACATAAATTATTGCACTGGCTCTCATATTTTCTGGCACTTTGATGCATAATCAATCAGCAATGATCATGAAAAAAATAACTAACAAGGGAACATTATGAAATTTAGATTACTAGCAACCAGTGTTGCTGTAACGCTAGCACTAAGTGGCTGCGCGAGTAATTCACAGTCAACTATGGTTAAAGAAGTCGAAATTGAGCAGCTAGCAAGCCAAGACGATAGTCGTGTATTCAGCCAAGACTACCTTTTAGAAGAGCTTGATAATGGCCTTCGCGTGATGGTGGTAAAAACCGATTACCCAGATGTAGTTTCACTGCAAATTCCGGTATCGGTAGGTTCACGTAACGAAGTTGAAGCAGGTAAAACCGGTTTTGCACACTTCTTTGAGCATATGATGTTTAAAGGCTCTGAAAAATTCCCGCAAGATGTGTATTCAGATATTTTAAAGAATTCAGGTGTTGATAATCGCGCGTACACGACCAACGATTACACTAACTATCACTTAAACTTTTCAAAAGAGCACTTAGACAAAGTACTCGAAATCGAAGCCGATATTTTCCAAAACCTCACATACAGTGAAGAACAGTTCCGCACTGAAGCGCTTACTGTTAAAGGTGAGTATCTAAAGAATAATGCCAGCCCAATTCGCAAGTTACTTTCTGCTGTTCGTAACGAAGCATTCGAGAAGCACACGTATAAGCATACCACGATGGGCTTTTTTGAAGACATTGAAGCTATGCCTGATCAAATGGCATATGGTAAAGAGTTCTTCGCTAAATTTTATAAACCTGAGTATGTATCTTTAGTCATTGTTGGTGATGTTGATCCACAAGAAACCATGGCAATGGTGAAAAAGCATTGGGGTAACTGGAAAAAGGGCGATTACCAAGCAGATATTCCTGTTGAGCCAAAACAACAAGCTGCAAAATATGTACATGAAAAAAATGATGGTTTACCAGGTCACTGGTTGCTTGTGTCTTATAAAGGCACGGCATGGGATCCTACCCAAAAAGACCGTGCAGCCCTTGATTTAATCTCGCAGCTTTATTTCTCTAACAACTCGGCACTTTATCAAGAGCTTGTTGTTGATAAACAAATTGCTAGTCAAATGTTTACCTATAACCCAGATACTAAAGATCCGGGTTTATTACATGTGTTTGTAAAAGTCGAAAACGAAGCGGACCTTGCTAAAGCCCGTGATGCGATTAACCGTACTTATGCACAAGCACGTACTGAGTTAGTTGATGCACAAAAGTTAGCGGATTTGAAATCAAACCTAAAATACAGCTTTATTAATGGTCTTGATTCATCGCAGTCAATTGCGTCAACGCTTGCAAGCTACATGCATTTTGAGCGCGACCCTGAGGTTATTAACCAACTGTACGCAATTGCTGATAGCATCACTCCTGAAGATATCAAAGCGGTAGCAAACAAGTATTTTGTTGATTCAAGCCGCACTACTGTGACAATGTCGGCGCTTGATAAAGTGGCTGGTTTTGAACAAGAGGTTGATTTAAACGCGCTGGTTGCAAGTATTGAACAAGCCCCAACAGAACGTCACTTTAAAGTACTTGATAAAACCAATAGCTCACCTTTAGTTGATGTTAACTGGTTATTTAATACCGGTGCAGCAGCTGATCCACAAGGGAAAAAAGGTTTAGCTGCACTCACTGCTGCGATGTTAGCGCAAGGTGGCTCAGAAACTATGAGCTATAAAGATATTCAAAAAGCCTTATACCCATTGGCGGGAAGCTTTGGGTATCAAATCGATAAAGAAATGATTTCACTACGTGGTCGTGTGCACAAAGACAATGCAGCGAAGTGGTATGCACTTGTTAGCGATCAGATGTTAAACCCTGGCTTTAGAGAAGATGATTTCAAGCGTCTGAAAAAAGAGCTTATCGATAGCATTAAAGCAGGCCTTAAAGCATCAAATGAGGAAGAGTTAGGTAAAGAAGTGCTTTATCATCAGCTTTATAAAGGTCACCCATACGAAAGCTATAACTATGGTGATTTATCAGACCTTGAAGCGTTGACACTTGACGATGTGAAAGCGTTTTATGCTAAGCAGTTTACTCAATCAAAATTAACGGTTGGTTTAATTGGTGCTATTCCAAGTGAAGTTAAATCAGCAATGATGAAAGATTTAACATCGCTTCCACAAGGTAAAGAAAGCCGCTTAATGATCCCAGATGCACCAGCGCTAAAGGGTCATCATGCGACTATTGTTGAAAAATCAGCGCAATCTACCGCTGTATCATTTGGTTTCCCAATCGATACTATTCGTAGCAGCGATGACTGGACAGCGCTTTGGTTAGTTCGCTCTTACTTTGGCGAACACCGCAGCTCAAACAGCTTCTTGTATCAGCGCATTCGTCAAACACGTGGTATGAACTATGGTGACTACGCGTATATTGAGTACTTCCCGCGTGGTATGTTCCAAACAAAACCTGATGCTAATTTAGGTCGTTCAGAGCAAATTTTCCAAGTATGGTTACGTCCGCTTCGTTCTAACAACGATGCGCACTTTGCAACGCGTACAGCGTTATTTGAGCTTGATAAGCTAATTAAAAATGGCATCAGCAAAGAAGATTTTGAAGCGACTCGTAACTTCTTAATTAACTTTGTGCCACAAATGGTTGCAAGCCAAGATCGCCAATTAGGCTATGCGCTTGATAGTGAGTTCTACAACACTGAGAGCTTTGTTGACTATGTGCGCGGCAAGCTTGAAAAGCTAACCCTTGATGATGTTAACCGTGTTATTCGCGATAACCTGCAAACTGAGAATATTCACTATGTGTTTATTACCGGTGATGGCAAAGACATGCAAAAACGCCTAGCCTCAGAGCAAACATCACCTATGGTGTATAACGCTGAAAAACCAGCAGAGCTTGTTGCTGAAGACAAACTGATTGCTGACTATAAACTTGCGATACCTGCAAAAAATATCAGCGTACTTGATGTTGAAAAGGTATTCCAATAACCGCTATTCAATGCCCCTAGTTAGGGGCATTTTGCTCACAATGTCAGTTTGTGTTTGTGCAACAACTAGCTTGTTTCGACCTGTTTCTTTTGCTTGATAAAGCGCTTTGTCAGCCATGTCAATTAACGTGGTCGCATTGTCTAAAAAACCAGGCACTAAAGTTGCTAAACCAATACTTACGGTTAGTTGTTGATTATGCAACTCTTCAATATGTAGCTCGGTTAATTGCGTCATAAACCGAGAGAGTAGTTGATAGGCCTGCTCGCTATGTGTGTTACCCAAAACTAATACAAATTCTTCTCCCCCGTATCTTGCACATAAATCACTGGGTCTGCGGGCAAATTGTGTAAGCAAGTTTGCTAGACTTTTTAAGCAAATATCGCCGACTAAATGGCCAAAGTTATCATTAAGCAACTTGAAATGGTCAAGATCAATCATGGCAATAGAAATGGGCTGTTTTAAACGTAAACAGCGACTCCATTCTTGTTCAAAGAAATTGTCGAAATGGCGACGATTCGCAAGTTGTGTAAGGCCGTCAATGTGAGCGAGCATTTTTAATTGCTGTTCTGCTCGCATTCTTTCAGTAATGTTTAAGTGGCTAATAACGACATAGCGCTGTGATTGATATTCTAGTGGTACTGCACGCATCAAAAACCAGCGGCTTTCAGTATCACTGTGGCAAGGGTATTCTAAATAGTATTCTTGCTGTTGACTGTTGATGACTTTTTGTAGACCTGCGAGTGCTTTTATACCAAATTCATCACCTTGTTTTGCAGCTGATTCACAAATTGCTAAATAGTTTTGTTGGCGCCACTGCACGTCACAACTGCAATTATTATCTTGGCCAAAAGTCTGCCAACTGCGATTAACAAAGATGATATCACCTAGTTCATTGATAACTACGATATGCTCAGAGATGCTATCGAGTATTAATTTTAAGAATTCTTTTGACTCAACCACATTATTACCCAGCCAATACCACTTATGTAAGATTAGCAACAAATGATAAGTTTTCACTGTTATGGTCGTAAAAAATAATCCTAAATGGCTAGCTTTTCTGTGCTGCTGCTTTTTAAGAATATATGGATACGTCTGATAATAGCGAGGAAGGTGGCAAAACGTATTTTAGAAAATTACGTCGTTTTGGGATGCAGCTTCGTGTCAGAATCAAGCCCGAGGCTCAACTCTGACAGAGAACTTATTAAAATAAAGAGGCAATTTTCACGGCAATGCCACACAATATTGCTACTTTCATGAAGGCTATAAGTGTTGCATAGCCACGTTGTTCCTTGGTCATTGGCTGCTCCTAAAAAATAACTAATACCGTCGCCATACCAAGAGCAAAACTAATAAACGAAGAAGCCGCTACGATTGCAGCGAGATTTTGCTTACTCACTGCGTGTGTTGCGCTTTGTTCAGATACATCGTCATCGAGTTTAATTAGCTCACCTTGGCGTACTTCAAACACAGCGCATAGGCTCATGGTGGTTTCTTTTGATGCCGCACCTTCTTTTTCAACTCGCTGAATGGTACGTAGGCTTACATCACAGGCATCGGCCAATTGCTGCTGCGTCCAATCGAATTTAAGTCTAAGCGTCTTGATTGTATTGGGATTCAGCTGCATCAGTTACTTCCCAAGAAACGGTTCAATGAAAGTAACGACTGCGTAACCAAATATTGCACCACCAATAAAACAGCCTAAGGTAACCATAGCCACTTGTTTTGGGTTATCATTAAGCGCGGTTTGTGTGCTTTGTTTTACTAATTTACCAGCTTTGTAAAACGAACATTCAAGCTTGCCTGTGAGTATATTTTGCATCTCAAAATCGACAGCATAAGCAGTATCTTGGTAGTTAAAGTCGTGATGACTTTTAAAGCCGAAGCTGCGCTTTTCACTAACCAATTCGTCGTTTACATATATTTGTTCTTTACCGCTCATGATGTGACCAAAGCATGCGATTTGGTTATCACCATCTTGAAAGTAAAATTTATAACCTAGTTTATGTGAGTTTAGTACGTCGTTTTTCATCATCGTTTCCTTGTTAAGTTGATGATGTAAATTTAATGATTATTTTTGTTTTTTACGCCGTCAGCGATATGCCAGTGCCTATTTTGGCATATGACAGGTAAGATGTCATATCTGTTTTGTTATTGAAATATAAGAAGTTTAATTTAACTGTTGGCTTCAGCTCTGAGTTTGCTTCTGTCATATGAGATAGCCTTAAAACTCCCTTAAAATGAGCAAAAAGTGGTTTTGCTACTCTGGTTATTAGATATAACCAGAACAAATAAACAACGGGTTAGTACATCTTGCTACAAATCCGTTAAACTTAAGCCTTAGCAGTTAGGTACAACCAGAAAGGCAATATTATGCGTCATGAAATTTGGCAAAAGCTCCGTGAAGAAGCAAACGAAGTCGTTTCCCGTGAACCGCTTTTAGCAAGTCACGTTTATTCGTGTGTGTTAAATCATGAATGTTTAGGTTCAGCGCTGAGTTTTATTGTTGCTAATAAACTCGCTGATGCGGTGGTTTCGGCGTTTACTATTCGTGAATTATTCGACCAAGCCTTTGTTAAATGTGACTTAATGCTAACGCATGTTGCTCATGACATAAAAGCAGTTAAAGATCGCGACCCTGCAGCCGATAGTTACTTAACTGTCATTCTTAATTTAAAAGGCTTCCATGCAATTCAGGCTCATCGACTCGCAAACTGCTTATGGCAACAAAACCGAAAAGAGCTTGCTCGCTTCATTCAAAGTAGAACCTCAGAGGTTTTTGGCGTTGATATCCATCCTGCTTGTAAAGTTGGCCATGGTATTATGTTTGACCATGCAACTGGGATTGTAATTGGTGAAACAGCGGTTATCGAAGATAACGTATCGATTCTTCAATCAGTAACCTTAGGTGGTACAGGTAACGAGCAAGGTGATCGCCACCCTAAAATTCGTGCCGGCGTATTAATTGGCGCGGGTGCAAAAGTACTGGGTAACATCGAAGTAGGTGAGGGGGCGCGTATTGGTGCCAATTCTGTGGTGCTGAGTGCGGTTCCAGCACACACTACGGTTGTTGGTGTACCAGCTAAAGTTGTGGGTAAACCAAGCTGCCCTTGCCCAGCAGAAAGCATGAACCAAAACTTTTTAGATGATGGTACGACTACCGCTAGTAATGCATCGCACACCAGTGCTATGTTGTAGTTTTACACCAATAAAGTGCAATGGAATTGTCTAAATTATCTTTTGGATTAGCTGTTATAGCGTCATTTATTTGTGGCGCTGTAACCATGTCATTTTTTCAACCTGACCCACAGCATCAGCCGCAAACTTATCAGCAAGAATTTGTTGAAATGCAAACAATGGAAGCCCCTGAGCAGCAAGCCACTGCTGTAGCGCCTGTTATTAAAAAACAAGTCGCTGAAGTTAATTCAGTAGCTGTTAGCAAAAGCGAGCTTGAGCAACAAGTCGCAGAGCTGAAGTTACAAGTCGAAAACCAACAAGCGGTGATTGCCAGTTACCGTTCAAGTGCGATACCTCCGCAGCAAATCAACTCACATCTAGAGGATCTTTATACTTTATTAGAAGAGCAATCTCGAGATGAGGCGTGGGCTTACCAAATTGAAACAGCCATGAGCGACTTTTTAATTATGGCAGACTTACCCGTGCAGCCAGAATTGAGTATCTCTAGATGCAAAAGCTCAGTTTGTCAGTTTAAACTGCTGCAACCAGAGGGGGTTGATGAGTTGCCAAGCCATTATTGGCGTAACATGACCGATAAAATGGTGGAGCAAAGCTGGTGGAAGCAATTTAAATTTACTTCCACCACCTCAAGTGACGATAGCCTAACCATTATTGCAAGCACGGAGTAATTTTATACAACTTTTGATTGCAGTTGACCATCGGCAAGTTCAGTAGTTATAAGCTCACCAGAACTTACATCGTTAACCGATTTCACCACCCCACCTTGTTGGTTTTTAGTAATGCTGTAACCACGCGCCAACACACTGAGCGGGCTCACAGAATCTAAACGACTCGCCTGTAATGAAAGCTTGTTTCGAGAACCTGAAAGCTGTTGTTGCATTGCCTGTGTAAGCCTAGCATGTAATTGCGCCAGCTGATGCTCGCTCTTAGCTAACTGCTTTTCAGGAGAACGTTGCATTAAGCGTGGTGTTAAGTTAGCAAGTACTCGCTCATATCGCTGAATTTTACTATTCATCGCGCCGTGTAAGGCTAAACTTAGCTCATCTAATTTTTGCGCTTGTTGATTGAGTTGATTACGCGGATGACAAAGCTGTAAGCGGTGCTCAAATTGCGTTGCGGTACTGCGTTTTACTGCCAATGAATGTTTAAAGGCATGATTTAAGTGTCTAACTAACTGCTTAACTTTGTTGTGCAGCTCTTCGCTGTTTGGGCTAACAAGCTCCGCAGCAGCTGAAGGAGTGGCTGCGCGAATATCGGCGACATAATCACTAATCGTGGTATCGACCTCGTGACCAACGGCGCTAACGATGGGTAAGTGACTTGCAAAAATGGCACGAGCCAATTGCTCATGGTTAAAGCACCACAAATCTTCGAGTGAGCCACCACCGCGACCTAATATAAGAACATCTACTTCGTTACGCTGGTTGGCGATGTTTATTTTTTCTATTAGTTGGCTATGGGCATCTGCACCTTGCACCATTGCTGGGTAAATCACGACTTCAAGCTGCGGAGCGCGGCGTTTTAATACAGTAAGAATATCGCGAATAGCAGCCCCTGTGGCAGAGGTGATCACCCCAACACGATTTATATTGGTTGGTAATGGCTTTTTGTGGGCTGAGCTAAATAGACCTTCTGCAGCTAAGCGCATTTTAAGGGCGTCAAATTCTTGTTTTAATAAGCCTTCACCGGCAGGGGCCATGTGTTCAACAATCAGCTGATAATCACCGCGGGGCTCATACAATGACACGCGAGCGCGAACGGTCACTTGTGCACCATTGCTCGGGCGGAACGTTTGACCGCGATTATTGCCACGCCACATCGCTGCTTTTACTTGTGCTCGGTCGTCTTTTAAAGTGAAGTACCAATGTCCTGAGGCTGGGGCAATAAAGTTAGAAATTTCGCCGTTTAATACCAGCGACGAAAAGCCTTGCTCTAAAACATGACGAATTTCTTTATTTAGTCGCGAGACTGTATAAACAGGCTGTGTTGATTGCGTGAAAGCCATTAAAAACCCCAGTAAAAAAATCTGTGTGTACTTTAACACAAATAAATGAATAATTTTATTTACTCGTGCCGACAACGCTGATAAAATTTGGCCGCAATTCCTTATACTCAGATCCACATGTGAGAAGTTGCACTATGCTAAGAATCGCTAAAGAAGCTCTTACCTTTGACGACGTACTTTTAGTACCAGGTCATTCTACTGTTTTGCCACACACGGCAAATATTTCAACTCGTTTAACGCGTGGTATCAATCTTAACTTGCCGCTAGTTTCAGCATCTATGGATACTGTTACAGAAGCTCGCTTAGCGATTGCTTTAGCGCAAGAAGGCGGGTTAGGTTTCATCCACAAAAACATGACAATTGAAGAGCAAGCTAAAAACGTACGCAAAGTAAAAACGTACGAAGCAGGTATTGTTTCTTTCCCTGTTACTGTGACTGCGGATCTTACAATTGCTGATGCTATCGCGCTTTCAGAAGAAAAAGGTTTTTCAGGTTTCCCTGTAACCGATGCTGACAATAACCTTGTAGGTATTGTTACAAGCCGTGATATGCGTTTTGAAACTAAGCTTGAACAGCCAGTTTCTACAGTAATGACGAAAAAAGAATCGTTAGTTACTGTAAAAGAAGGTGCAGACCGTGATGAGATTTTAGGTCTAATGCACGAGCACCGTATCGAAAAAATTCTTGTTGTTGATGATGCATTTAAATTAAAAGGCATGATCACTGTAAAAGATTACCAAAAAGCACAAGACAAGCCACACGCATGTAAAGATGAGCAAGGTCGTCTTCGTGTAGGTGCCGCTGTTGGTGTTGGTCCTGGTACTGACGAGCGTATCGCAGCCCTTGTTGAAGCGGGTGTTGACGTATTACTTATCGATACATCACATGGCCACTCACAAGGTGTAATCGACCGTGTTGCTCAAACACGTCAAACATACCCAGATTTACAAATCGTAGCAGGTAACGTTGCAACAGCTGAAGGTGCGATTGCCCTTGCTGATGCAGGTGTTGACGCTGTTAAGGTAGGTATTGGCCCTGGTTCTATTTGTACTACTCGTATCGTAACAGGTTGTGGTGTACCACAAATTACGGCTATTTCTGACGCAGTTGAAGGCTTAAAAGGCCGCGATATTCCTGTTATCGCTGACGGTGGTATTCGTTTCTCTGGTGACATCGTAAAAGCACTTGTTGCCGGTGCATCATGTGTAATGGTGGGTTCAATGTTAGCGGGTACTGAAGAAGCTCCGGGTGAAGTTGAGCTATACCAAGGTCGTTACTACAAGTCTTACCGTGGTATGGGTAGCCTTGGCGCTATGAACCAAAAAGAAGGTTCATCAGACCGTTACTTCCAAAAATCGAACGAAGCAGACAAGCTTGTTCCTGAAGGTATCGAAGGCCGTGTTGCTTATAAAGGTCCTATCGCGACAATTATTCACCAACAGGTGGGCGGTCTTCGCAGCGCAATGGGCTTAACGGGCTGTGCAACAATTGAAGAGTTAAATACTAAACCTCAATTTGTTCGCGTTACTTCAGCTGGTATGGGTGAGTCACACGTTCACGACGTGCAAATTACCAAAGAAGCGCCAAACTACCGCTTAGGTTAATTACCTTAAGGTATTGAAATTACATGGGCTAGCATTTGCTAGCCCTAATTTATTGATCATCTCCCTTTTTGGGAGCAGTTCCTGACTAACGAGATACTCCATGAGCAAAGACATTCACGATTCACGAATTCTCATTTTAGATTTTGGTTCGCAATACACACAGTTAATCGCACGTCGTATACGTGAGATTGGTGTTTACTGTGAGCTATGGGCATGGGATGTAACTGAAGAGCAAATCCGCGAATTTAATCCACAAGGTATTATTTTGTCGGGTGGCCCTGAGTCTACAACACTTGAAAACAGCCCACGTGCTCCTGAGTATGTATTCAACGCAGGCGTTCCAGTACTTGGTATCTGTTACGGTATGCAAACAATGGCAACGCAACTGGGTGGTAGCGTACACAGCTCTGATAAGAAAGAGTTTGGTTATGCGCAAGTTGAGAAAGTAGGTAACTGTGCGTTATTCGATGCTATCGAAGACCACATTACTGACGGCGGTGCTGGCGTACTAGACGTTTGGATGAGCCACGGCGATAAAGTAATGGAAATTCCAGATACTTTCAAAACTACTGCTAAAACATCAACATGTCCACATGCTGCAATGTCTTGGGAAGAAAAGCGTTTCTACGGCGTACAGTTCCACCCAGAAGTAACTCACACTCATCAAGGTCAACGTTTACTTGAGCGTTTTGCAATTGATATCTGTGGCTGCGAAAAGCTATGGACACCAGCTAAAATCATCGATGATGCTATCGAGCGTATTAAAGAAACTGTGGGTGATGACGAAGTTATCTTAGGCTTATCAGGTGGTGTTGATTCATCTGTTGTTGCTATGCTTATTCACCGTGCAATCGGCGACAAGCTAACGTGTGTATTCGTTGATAACGGTCTACTTCGTTTAAACGAAGGTCAGCAAGTTATGGACATGTTTGGCAACAAGTTTGGCCTAAACATTGTTAAAGTCGATGCTGAAGATCAATTCTTAGCAGACTTAGCTGGCAAGTCAGACCCAGAAGATAAGCGTAAAGCGATTGGTCATACTTTCATTAAAGTATTTGACGAGCAAGCTAAAAAGCTGAAAAGCGCTAAATGGTTAGGTCAAGGTACTATCTACCCAGACGTAATCGAATCTGCTGCATCAGCAACAGGCAAAGCACACGTAATCAAATCTCACCACAACGTAGGTGGTTTACCAGACGACATGGAAATGGGTCTTGTAGAGCCATTACGTGAGCTATTCAAAGATGAAGTACGTAAAATTGGCCTTGAGCTTGGTCTACCTTACGACATGCTTTACCGTCACCCATTCCCGGGTCCTGGTTTAGGTGTTCGTGTTCTTGGTGAAATCAAGAAAGAGTACTGTGACTTACTACGTCGCGCAGATGCTATCTTCATCGAAGAGCTACACAAAGCTGAGCTTTACCATAAAGTAAGCCAAGCATTCACTGTATTCTTACCAGTTAAATCGGTAGGTGTAATGGGTGATGCGCGTAAATACGACTGGGTTGTATCACTGCGTTGTGTTGAAACAATCGACTTTATGACGGCACGTTGGTCACACTTACCTTATGAGTTCTTAGGTGTGGTTTCTAACCGTATCATCAACGAAATCGATGGTATCTCACGTGTTGTTTACGATATTTCAGGTAAGCCACCGGCAACAATCGAATGGGAGTAGGGCTGGCTAGCAATAGCGCATAAAGCCTCAAGCCAATAAAAATGCCAGTCAGTTTTCTGACTGGCATTTTTTATAGGGATAATGACTGTAGGTTTTCAGAAATCAGCATATCCAGAAATCGACAACAGCTCTAACTCTGCATAAGCGTGCCAAATCTGAGTAAATAGCCAACCAAAGAGGCTGAACACAGCACACATTTGTGCTGATAAGAGTTTGTGATTAAGTGACAAGGTCTTCCTGTTAACACTTTTGTCAGCCATGAAGCTTAAACTCTCGTGACAAATGTGACGGTTAATGAGTTAGCACCAATAGCTATTTAGTCTTCGATTACACAGAATATGTGGCACAGTACGAGTTTTATTGGTGAGCTGCAGATACTTCATAACAGTTTCCATCTTGGCGCAAAGAAAATGGAGAAGTATCGATAGCCCACCGTTTGAATTTTGTGCGCGTTGTAGTCAGCCTGTTAAATATTTAAGGTTAAACAAGCGTACCTTTCGAGCCATGTGGTTCAGAACGCAAATATTGAGGCGGAGCCTGAACCTGAGCACCTAGCGCAACGGCAGCTTGCCAAGGCCAATGCGGATTAAAAAGTACAGAGCGACCTAATGCAACCAAATCGGCATCCCCTTGTTTCAGCGCTTCTTCAGCCTGCTGTGGCTCGGTGATTAAGCCTACACCTATTACCGGTATTGTAACTTGTTGGCGAATGGCACTAGCAAACGGAAGCTGATACCCTGGTTTTACATCAATGGATTGCTGCGGCGAAAGCCCACCACTGGAAACATGCAGATAGTCACAACCCAGCTGTTCTAGTTGCTGACCAAACACAATCGATTGCTCAACATCCCAACCGTCATCAACCCAGTCAGTTGCTGAGAGACGAACTCCAACAGGGACTGAAGAAGGGATGGCTTTACGCACAGCTTCAAATACTTCAAGAGGAAAGCGTAGGCGATTTTCTAGCGAACCACCATATTGGTCCTGCCTTTGGTTACTTAGTGGAGAAAGAAATTGGTGGAGTAGGTAACCATGCGCCGCATGGATTTCTATTAGATCAATTCCTACACGTACTGCACGAATTGCGCTGTCAACAAACGCTTGTTTAATACGCGCAAGACCCGCTAAGTCGAGTGACTCTGGCGTTTCGTCTTGCTCATTGAAGCCCAACGCAGAAGGAGCAACCGTTTGCCAGCCACCTTCATCCATCGTCAATTTATGACCTCCCTGCCATGGCACATGACAAGAAGCCTTTCGCCCGGCATGACCAAGCTGAATACCTATACGAATGGGAGACCAAGCGCGAACATCAGACAAAACACTGTCTAATGCGGCTTCTGTTGCGTCATCCCACAGTCCTAAATCTCCCGCAGAAATACGGCCAATAGGTTCAACAGCTGTGGCCTCCAAAATTAGCAACCCAGCGCCAGACGTTGCCAGCGAACCATAGTGCATGCGGTGCCAGGAACTAGCCTGTCCAGATTCGGCGGAGTATTGACACATTGGTGCGATAACTATGTGGTTTGTAAGATTGAGCTCTCCGATCTTCGCGGCACTAAATAATTGGCTCATTTTAACCTCTCAATGTTGTTTTCAGCAGAATGCCATAGGATGGCCTCACCCCCAATTTTTCTGAGCAAAGTAGGGGAGGCTGAATCCCTCCTGCTGGTACCTATTTTTTGTATTTGCTTATTCAGTTGTTATTTATGAATAGCATGAATATGAAATGTGATTACTGTGTCTATTAATCATAAGGTTAAAGTGGTCATCACATGTTCCTTTTTCAAGGGCGGTCACTGTTGGTACTCAATAAATTGCGAATAAGTAACATTGGCTTTAATTTTAGTTAATTAATGGCTTCCTATTTTCTCATGCCTTGTGCATTTCAATATTCAAAGCGACGAGTCGCAAAATAATCAACACGGCGAATTAGCATGCTAATTCGCCGTTTTGTTTATTTAAGAAGCAGTTAAACTAAAAACTGTGTTTTTTTACTTTACCTTTGAAAAAAGCTCTATATAATTCGTCGTCATTGCAGGGGCGTAGTTCCAATTGGTAGAACAGCGGTCTCCAAAACCGACGGTTGGGAGTTCGAATCTCTCCGCCCCTGCCATTTCTTCCTGCTTTACTTTAATCGCAAATCTTCCTATATTACTTGCTCTTAATCATGATTGAGTTGTTATGAATCCAAGTTACGCTGCGATATTCTCTGTACAATCACTCGAGTTAAAACAACATTATCGAACTGTGCCTGAAACTCAGGATGAACAAGTCACTGTAACAGCACAAGCACCTTTAGTACTTCCACTGCAGCTACATCAAGACCTTGAAAAAGCGTTTGCTCCAATAGTGATCACACAGGTAGTAAAAGCTGAGAATATTAGCTGGCAGGATGGCTGTTTAGCCTTGCCGAGTGAGAAGCTCACAGCTGAGCAGAAGAAACAACTTTGGTCTTTAATTGGTGAACAACTTGATAAGCTTTAAACCTGTAGATGCAACCTATATTAGCCAGTTAATGGCTATTGAAAATGCCTGTCATAGTCATCCGTGGACAGAAAAGACCATGCTGTCGTGTTTAGCTGGTCGCTATTTTAACCTTGCAGCCTTTAGTGATGATGAAATGCTTGGCTTTTACATCGGTGAACAAGCAGGGCCTGACTTTACTCTAATGGATATTTGTGTAGCGCCAGCGTATCAAGGGCAGGGTATTGCAAAACAATTATTAAATGCATTTATTGAGCATGGTGAGCAATACCAAGCAGAGAACTTATTTTTAGAAGTGCGAGAATCAAACAAACCTGCAATTGGTTTGTACGAGAGTGCAGGCTTTAGCTCAATGTCAGTGCGTAAAAATTACTACCCAACTGCGACAGGTAATGAAGATGCTATTTTGATGGGGCTAACTTTAAGGCTTTAGTTAAGCGGCCTCTTTTAGAGCACTAATGAGTGCTTCATAACAGTCTGCAACTTGTGCCATTTGGTTCGTGCTCAATGCCGTTTCTAGTTGACCTGCCGTTTTGTGGATTTCTTCAAAGCTAAAACACCCTGCGCTGCCTTTAATACTGTGTGCAAGAGAGCGTAAGGCCTCCCACTCTTTTGCACGATACAGTCGTACTACTTGGCTTAAATAATCAGGTAGTTTAGAACGGTAGTTATCATTGATCTGTTGGAATTTCTCACTTTTCAGTAAGTTTTCCCATTTATTTTGACTGTCTTTTTCAATATTCAAGTAGCTAACTAGTACTTTCTCGAGAGCGTGTTTATCGATTGGTTTAGCCAGCGCCTCATCGCAACCAGCTTCTAAATAAGTATCAACGTCATTTTTCATAACGTTTGCTGTTAAGGCTATGATAGGGCCATCGTATGCAGCATGACGGAGCATTTGCGTTGCTTCTAATCCACCCATTACTGGCATTTGCATATCCATGATAATCAACTGATAGTCATTAACCAGAGCCATTTCTACGGCTTCAGCGCCGTTTTTCGCAATGTCAGGCTCGAGCCCCCAAGTTTGTAGCAATAGTTTTATCAATAATTGATTATCTGGATTATCCTCAGCCACTAAAATATGAGCATCAAAACTATTTTCTGCGAAGGATAATTGTGTATCTGAACCCGGAGACAGTTGTTCATAGTTGTGAATAAACGCATTACGTTGTAATTGTTCAGGGTTTAAATGACAGGCCACTTGCACGGTAAAGCTACTACCTTTACCTAGCTCGCTGACAAGCTTTACATCTCCCCCTAATAGCTGGGCCAAGTTCTTTGAAATACATAAACCTAGGCCTGTTCCACCAAATCGGCGAGTTGTTGTGGCATCGGCTTGTTCGAACGGTTTAAATACTCGTTCTACTTCACGCTCAGACATACCAATTCCGGTATCTTCAATGACAAATTCTAATAGCTGTCGCTCATCGTTATAGTGAATATCAAGCGAGATAAAGCCTTGCTCAGTAAATTTAACGGCATTGCTAGCAATGTTTATTAATATTTGTTTTAAGCGTGTGGTATCACTGTTAATGCTTTGAGGAATTGGTAAGTTGTAATTAATATTAAACTGCAGTTGCTTTTGATTCGCTAATGGGCGAATGATTGAATCAATATCATGAATTAATTGAACAACCGAGCAAGGGCTTCGTTCGACAGCCAGTTTTTCTGCTTCAATTTTAGATAAATCGAGAATGTTATTTATGAGCTCTAAAAGGTGTTTAGAGTTTCGCAAAATTGTACTTAAATGCTGCTCATCGTTCACCGCATCTTTGTTGTGTAGCAGTTGCTCAGTAAAACCCATGATTGCGGTAAGTGGGGTGCGAATTTCATGGCTCATATTTGCTAAAAAGCGGCTCTTTAATTGGTTTGCTTGTTCAGCTTGGGCAATAGCCACTTCAAGTTTGTTATTCATAGCTTCAAGCGCTTTAGTTCGGCTTTCTACTTTTTCTTCAAGGTGGTGTTTGTACTCTTCGAGTTCATCTTGGTAGTCACGAATTTGATTTACCATGTGATTAAAATCGTTAAATAAGACACCCACTTCATCGTTAGTATGCGCAGGTAAATAAACTGATAAGTCACCATCACCTACTCGGTGACTTGCAGCACCTAATAATTCGACAGGGGTTAACAGTAAATTACGAACAACGATATAAATTAAAATTGGTAACGAGATCACTGAGATAATTACAATCAGTGCAGTTATTAAGCTAATTGCTTTACCTGACTGATAGAGTAAATCTTTGGGAGTTGTTGAAATGAAATAGTCGCCGTCCGTCATTTGCACAGCGTAGATAATTCGCTCTTCTTTATCGATACTTGATAATTCAATATCGGCCAGTTTTCCGTAATCAGCTAATCTCTTTATTTGCTCGAGCTCATATTCACTCAAGTAGTTGCCGCGCAGGTCATAATCAGAGCTAAATAAAATTTGCCCTTTAGTCGTTAAGAATAAATTTAGGGTGTTATTAAATGGGGCTTCTAAAATACTGGCGTTTAAAATAGATGGTTCAACATGTACCACAATAAAGCCAAGCTGCTGAGGCTGTTTTAGGTAGTAATCAATGTTATAAATTGGATGCACAAAATAGAGGCTGGTCGAACCGTCTTCTTTGGGGATCATAAATTGCTGTTGACGCAGGTTTGATTTGAGTACTTGTTTGAAAAACGGGTAGCTCTTTGGCGGTGGGGTCAATTGGCTTGAATAAAAAGCATCACTTCTGCCGTCTGGGGCAACATAATTAATACTAATTATATCTGGGTAAGCTTCTGAATAACTGGCAAATACATTCATTAATTCGCCAAGTCGCTCGATATATTGATTTTTAGAGCCCGGCTCTCGAGACAAAAAGTCGGCAAGTACAGGAGAGGTTGATAATAAACGCGTAATAGAATGAAACGAGTCGATGTAGTTAAAGATCTTCTGTTGTTGTTGTTCAACAAAGCGACTCACAATCAGCTCAGCTTGTTTTTTTGTTGAATTGGTCACATTGGTTAACGTAAAGCCACCTAAAAACAACAAAGGTAAAATCACTAATGGGGTGATATACCATAATAATCGAATACTGAGCTTACTGGTTTTCATGACCTAAATTAATATCCTCCGTGCAATTTATCCATAGTATGCGTTACAACTTGATTACACAAGCTTAGCAAAAAAGTGAACAACGAAAATCCCTAACCCAAGGTGAATAATTACTTACAATCGCTGCTTTTTTGGCTAAGACAAACAAGGTATAATACTCGGCAATTCTATTTTATTTTTACAGTGCGCACCGAGCTTTATAATTTATAAGGCAGTTAAGTGCGCTTTGTTATGACTAAAAGCAGCTTACATGTCTAATTTAACTACCGAAATTAATAAACGACGCACCTTTGCGATCATCTCGCACCCGGATGCGGGTAAAACCACCATTACAGAAAAAGTTCTCTTATTCGGACAAGCGATTCAAAAAGCGGGTACCGTAAAAGGTCGTGGCTCAAACCAGCACGCAAAATCAGACTGGATGGAAATGGAAAAAGAACGTGGTATCTCGGTTACTACGTCAGTTATGCAATTTCCTTACAATGAGCGTCTGGTTAACTTACTTGATACTCCAGGACACGAAGACTTCTCTGAAGATACCTACCGTACATTGACAGCGGTTGACTCTTGTCTAATGGTAATCGACGCTGCGAAAGGTGTTGAGGATCGTACTCGTAAATTAATGGAAGTAACACGCTTACGTACTACACCTATCGTCACCTTTATGAATAAGTGTGACCGTGATATTCGTGACCCAATGGAGTTATTAGACGAAGTTGAAACCGAGCTTAATATCGCCTGTGCACCTATCACATGGCCGATTGGTTGCGGTAAAGAGTTTAAAGGTGTGTATCACATTCACCGTGAAGAAACGATTTTGTATAGCACAGGCCAAGGCCACACTATTCAAGAAGTTCGAACAATCAAAGGACTCGATAACCCAGAGCTTGATCAAGCTATTGGTAGCGAACTGGCAGAGCAGCTTCGTGAAGAGCTTGAGCTAGTTGTCGGTGCATCACATGAATTTGATTTAGATCTGTTTTTAGCGGGCGAGCTATCACCTGTGTATTTTGGTACGGCATTAGGTAACTTTGGTGTTGACCATGTACTTGATGGCTTAACAGAGTGGGCGCCTGCACCACTACCACGCGAAACAGAAGACCGCCAAGTTGTTGCAACCGAAGAGAACTTCTCTGGCTTCGTATTTAAAATCCAAGCGAACATGGATCCTAAACACCGTGACCGTATTGCCTTTATGCGTATTGTATCAGGCAAATATAGCCAAGGTATGAAGATGAGCCACGTGCGTATTGGTAAACAAGTGAGTATCTCTGATGCGGTAACCTTTATGGCCGGTGACCGTGAGCGAGCGCAAGATGCTTACGCGGGTGACATCATAGGTTTACACAACCACGGCACGATTCAAATTGGTGACACCTTCACACAAGGTGAAAAAATGAAGTTTGGTGGTATTCCTAACTTCGCACCAGAATTATTCCGTCGTATTCGCTTAAAAGATCCACTTAAGCAAAAGCAATTATTAAAAGGCTTAGTTCAGCTATCTGAAGAAGGTGCTGTGCAAGTATTTAGACCACTTATTAACAACGACCTTATCGTTGGCGCGGTCGGTGTACTACAGTTTGATGTGGTTGTTGCGCGCTTGAAAGCAGAGTACAACGTTGACGCCATTTACGAAGGTGTCAGCGTAAACACTGCCCGTTGGGTAAGCTCTGACGATGTTAAAAAGTTTGAAGAATTTAAGCGTAAGTGCGAGAGCAACTTAGCATTAGATGGCGGCGATAATCTTACTTATATCGCACCAAGCCGTGTTAACTTGAACTTATCGATGGAACGCTATCCAGACATCAAGTTTAATCATACACGCGAAAACTAATACACTAAGCTTGCATCAAATTTAAGTGCCCGTACTGCGGGCCATAAAGGTAAAAATTACAATGAATATTCGTACTCTTTTAATCGAAAAAGCAATTGCAGCTATGGTTGCAGCTGGATTACCAGAAGACACAAATCCAGCGGTTACACAAAGTACACGCCCGCAGTTTGGTGATTACCAAATCAATGGCGCAATGGGCGCGGCTAAAAAATTAAAATCAAACCCGCGTGAACTAGCACAAAAAATTATCGATAACCTAGATCTTGCTGATATCGCAGAAAAAACAGAAATTGCAGGCCCTGGTTTTATCAACATTCACTTAAAGCCTGAGTTTTTATCAGCTAGCTTAAAAGCAGCAAACGAAGACGAAAAGCTGGCTGTTGCGCCACATGCAACAGCACAAAAAGTAGTTGTTGATTATTCATCACCTAACCTTGCTAAAGAAATGCACGTAGGTCACTTACGTTCAACTATCATTGGTGATGCGGTTGTTCGTGCCCTTGAGTTCCGTGGTGATGAAGTTGTTCGTCAAAACCACATGGGTGACTGGGGTACTCAGTTTGGTATGTTAATCGCGCACTTAGAAGATCAAATCAACCAAGGTGTTGATTTAGAATCTGTTGCACTTGCGGATTTAGAAACCTTCTATCGTGATGCGAAAAAACGCTTTGATGATGAAGAAGGCTTTGCCGATAAAGCGCGTAACTACGTGGTTAAATTGCAAAGCGGCGACGCGCACTGTGAAAAACTTTGGAAGCTATTCATTGCCACTTCTGTAAAGCACTCTGAAGAAGTTTACAAACGCCTAAACGTAACGCTTACGCAAGATGACATCATGGCAGAAAGTGCTTACAACAGCGAACTTGCAAACATCATTGCGCTATTAAAAGACAAAAACATTGCTGTTGAATCTGATGGCGCACAAGTGGTGTTCTTAGATGAGCTTGCTAACAAAGACGGCGAGCCTTCGGTGTTTATCGTACAGAAATCAGGTGGTGGTTTCTTATATGCGACAACTGACTTAGCGGCCTGTGATTACCGTTCAAATAAACTCGGTGCTGATCGTATCTTAATCTTTGTAGATGCACGTCAAAGCTTACACTTCAATCAAGTTGAGCTAACAGCACGTAAAGCGGGTTTATTACGTGATGAAACAAGTTATGAATTCTGCCCATTCGGCACCATGATGGGTGAAGATGGCAAGCCATTCAAAACACGTACAGGCGGTACTGTTAAACTTGCAGACTTACTAGAAGAGTCAATCACTCGTGCAGCAGCTAAACTTGCTGAGCGTGAGTCAGATTTAAGCGACGAAGAGCGTAGCGAAATTGCCCGTAAAGTAGGTATTGGCGCAGTAAAATATGCGGATCTTTCTAAGCACCGTACCAGCGACTATATCTTCAACTGGGACACAATGCTGAGCTTTGAAGGTGCGACAGCGCCATACTTACAATATGCATATACACGTGTTCGCAGTATTTTCCGTAAATCAGGTATCGATGCAGCGTCATTAACAGCAGATGTTGCAATCAACGAGCCACAAGAAAAAGCGCTGGCACTTAAACTTCTACAGTTAGAAGAAGTACTTGATCTAATGATCAGCGAAGCGACACCGCACGTATTATGTGGATACCTATACGAACTAGCAAGCCTATACATGACGTTCTACGAAGCATGCCCAGTTCTTAAAGAAGGCGTAGAGCCAAGTGTTCGTGACAGCCGTTTAGTACTGTGTAATTTGGTAGCGAAGACGCTGAAGTCAGGATTGGATCTTTTAGGTATCGAAGTAATGGAGCAAATGTAATCTGCTTCGTGTAGTTCTCTTTAGCTGCGTTAATGAGTTTATTTAGCCTAAGTCACATACAAAACACGTATGCTCCTAGGCATAAATAAACTCATTGCCTTGCTAGCACTCCTACACTTGCAGAAAGTTTAAGAACTCAAAGGGATAAGTCGGTTTTCCGCCTTGTCTTAGGCTAAACTACTTAGGTAAATTCTGCTTCGTGTAGTTCGCTTTGAAAGCACTCCTATACTTGCAGATGATGCGCTTTGTAGGTTGGGTAGAGCGTAGCGAAACCCAACAAATTGACAGCTCAACAACCTTGATTAATCTTTAGCTGATAGCGATAGAGGGAATTTTATGAAACTTGAAGATATTCGCCGTGAATATTTACAGGATGGTTTATCTGAAGACATGCTTGATGCGTCTCCGATCAAGCAGTTTGAAAAATGGCTTGAGCAAGCTGTTGCCACTAATTTGCCTGATCCTACGGCGATGGTAGTCGCAACGGTTGATGAACATGGCCAGCCTTCGCAGCGTATCGTGCTGTTAAAGCATCTTGATGAAAATGGCTTTGTGTTTTTTACCAATACCGGCTCGCGCAAGGCGCAGGAGCTTAAAGGTAATAACAAAATCTCTCTGCATTTCCCATGGCACCATATGGAGCGACAAGTCATTGTTTATGGTGAGGCTAAACCCTTACCAACAACTGCTGTTGCTAAGTACTTTTTATCGCGTCCTAAAGAAAGCCAATTAGCTGCATGGGCATCTCAGCAAAGTCGTCCTGTGTCATCACGTAAGGTGTTAATGGAAACATTTGCGAAAATGAAGCAAAAGTTTTCTGATGGTGAAATCCCATTGCCTGATTTTTGGGGTGGCTATTGTGTTGAGCCTACTAAAATTGAGTTTTGGCAAGGTGGTGCGCACCGCCTGCACGACCGCTTTATGTATCAACGCCAAGCCGACGGTAGTTGGCAGTTTGGTCGTTTAAATCCGTAAATGCGTTTCATCGATTCCCACTGCCATCTTGATTTTAGCGAATTTGATGAAACTCGCATAGAGCTCATCAAAGCATGCAAGCAAGTAGGAATTGAGCATTTTATTGTGCCAGGTGTGAGCTTGGCACAATCTACAGCACTTCTTTCTTTTGCCAAATCAGAGCCAAGTATTTCTGTTGCTTTAGGCTTACATCCTTATTTTTTATCTGACCACCAAGCTCATCACCTCGCAGAATTAGAGCAGTTAGCAAAAGCCAATTTAGGCCAGTTTATTGCCATTGGTGAGTGCGGTCTTGATCGCAGTATCGACAACCTCGATAAACAAACGCTGCTTTTTGAAGGGCAGATAGAGCTTGCCAATCAACTTGCTTTGCCACTGATTGTGCATCACAGACAAAGCCATGATTTAATTGCCCGCTCATTTAAGCGCTGCAAACCCAAATATGGAGGGGTTATTCATGCTTTTTCAGGCTCAGAACAACAAGCCTCAAGTTATATAAAACAAGGTTTTAAGCTTGGAGTTGGTGGCGTGATAAGTTATCCACGCGCGGCGAAAACTCGTAAAGTCTTAAGCGCTATAGAGCCACAGCATTTAGTGCTTGAAACCGACTCGCCGTCAATGCCACTTGCTGGCTTTCAAGGGCAGGTAAATACGCCGCTTAAGGTGCGTGATGTATTTGCACATTTATGTGAGCTTAAAGGCGTGATAGGTGATGCAAAGCAGCAACTTGCTGCCGAACTTTACGATTCTTGCTCTGCGCTTTTTTTGATATAGCGATTAAATTGCCAGCGTTTTAGGCCACGGCCAAGTTGCCACGTAAAAATACAAGTAATTACGAGCATAAGTAATACTTGTCTGCCTAAGTCATGAAAGCTACTGTGGCTGGTGGCTATCGATGCTTGCGTAAGATACGTTATTGCCACAAACCCCAGTGGTCTCTCGTTATCACTTATAACGGGCTCAACAAATGGTGTTTTTAATTTACTAATGCCCGGCGTTGAATCCGGTAACAAACCAAAGGTATGGTGACTTTGCCAGTTATCACTGGCAGCTACTTGAATACCTTGTTGGTCGTAAATTATTGCAGCTAACACATACTCATCTGCAGCTATGTGGTTACATAGCGCTTTTAATTCTGGTTTGTTTTTTTCTAGTAGTGGGGTTTTAGCGTTTAGGGCCATAAACTTGGTTAAGCTTATCGCTGTGCTGTCTGCACTATCATAAAGTAACTGATGACTTTGAAAACTACTATTAACGGCAACCCAGCTCAGCAGCACAAAACAGGCAGCAGCTAGACTTAAACGCACCAAACGTTGGCGGTATGTAGCCGAAAATGGAGTTTTTAGTTGGTTATTTTTCATAGTCACCGTATACGCTGCTGACAGCTTTTCAATTTGATGGTACAACTAAACCAGTATAATAACCTTATTAGTTCATTGATTGCGAGTAGCTCATGCGCGCGCAAGGACAGACATAAGTCTAATGTGGAGCCACTATGTCACAGCTTAGCTTAGCTGCTACACCTTCAGCAAATTTAGCTGAACAAATCAGCCTAAATTGCTGGTATAAAATTGAAAACAAACACCTTATTACAACAGACTTTACGCCAAAAGCAAGTCAGGGAGTATTTAGCGTAGCATTCGGTAAAGTACTTGATGCTGAGCAAATACTGGCTATTAGTGAGTTTTTAGCGGCACAAGGGTTTAGCAATTTATCGCTATGTTGTTATCAGCCAATTGCAGACATGCCAGTGGCATGGAGCTTTCATAGCGATGCAACAACAACACTCAGCCCACTGGTATTAGTTGAGTTTGCCAAGCAAATTGGTATTCAACTGGTGCAGTTGACTAATCCACCAACGGTTGATGAGCCTGGTCTATTATTAATGGACATGGACTCTACCGCGATTACTATCGAGTGTATAGATGAAATAGCACGACTTGCTGATGTATATGATGAAGTGGCTGCTGTGACCGCCCAAGCAATGGCTGGGCAATTAGATTTTGCACAAAGCTTAAAACAGCGTGTTGCTAAGCTTGAAGGTATTGATGTTGATCTAATCGATGGCTTAAAAGCACGTTTACCACTTATGCCGGGTGTTAGTGAATTATGCCAATACTTAAAACAACATAATTGGCATTTAGCCATTGCATCAGGTGGTTTTGTACCATTTGCTGAGCAAGTGCAAACACTAATAGGTTTAGATGAAGTGCACGCTAATACCCTTGAGTTCAAAGATAATCGTTTAACAGGTAAAGTGATTGGCACTATTGTTGATGCTGAAGAAAAAGCCCGTGTACTTAAACGAATCGAAGCAAAGCTTGCCTTAAATAATCGTCAAACTGTTGCCATGGGTGATGGAGCTAACGATTTAAAAATGATGGCTGCGGCAGGGCTTGGTGTGGCTGTTCACGGTAAACCTAAAGTGGTTGAGCAAGCACAAACGGCTATTAACGAAGGTTCGTTGCTGCAAGTTGCTTACTTGTTAGGCCTACCGTTAGATTACTCGCTTTAACCAGATTGCTTTGCGTTTACTCATTTCGTCGATCAGCCTTTGGTCAATATCAAAATGGGTAAGCGCTTCTTCGGTTATATCAATTAAATCTCCCACACCAGCAACAGCCCATAATGCTTCCTCTAAATCTTTTGCTTTGTGTAAAGCATATTGACTGATGTACTTAAGCTCATTCGATAAGTAATCAATATCAGGTCGGCCTGTACGTGATACATATAAACGAAATACAAACACTAAGTCGTTTTTCAGTGCTTTTTTTACAAATAGTGTTTGTGATGTGTAATCCTCATCGCTGATGCAGCGGCTGGTTATTGAGTCAGCAATTGTGCCTAAACGTGGGTTAAAACAAACAAAAAGTGTAAATGGCAAAGGAGCATCTTGACGACTGCGATCTTTGATAAGTGGGGTGATCACTTCGGTTATTTGGTCTGTCGACAACAAGCCATCAATGCTGGTGCTTTCATTAAGTAGTGCAAAATTTTGTAAAAGCACATGTAATGGACTTAGGTATAAGCCTTGCCCAATAGCACCTATTTTAAAATGCGCTGATTCTTTATGGAGATAAAGCGGAAATTGGCAAACACTTTTTGTTACCATGTTTCTAAGTGCAGTAGAGAGCCCAGGAATCTTAGGGGTTTCTTCACACACTTTTAGTTTATCTTTATTATTATCAATCAACACCGTGAAAAAGGTTATTGCCATATGAGGCAAATCGGTTACTCGATGTACTTTTAAATTCACAGTTGTAAGCGACTTACTTATTGCCATAACTTCATAGCTAAGATCACTTAGGTCGTGTTTTTTGGTGATTTTCTGTAGCTCAGGCAAGCTTAACTTAATGATATCGCCCTTTTTAAAGTCTACAGGTTTCTCACATTCAATTTGTAACCCCATAACTGAAAGATCACGTGTGTAGCCCTGCACAAGTTGCTCTTTATGCTTAACCGTGACAGATGTTTTATATAAGAATCGCTTATGCGCTCTTAAATTCACATACTCTAAGGCAACAGGCTCTAGATGAGGCGGTGTCTTGTGTTTACTGTGGCCAAATTGTTTTAGTTGATTAACCGCAGTTTTATCAAATACACGTTGTTGGTATTTTTTCTGCTCATACTCACTACCCACTGAAGTCAAAATCAACAAGTATTTAACGTCTTTTAGCATGCCTTGCACACGTGGAGTCGGTGGCTTATTGAGCTTTTCGATGTTTTTACCTGCGCTACTTGGTAACGTCAATGGAATGTATGAATCTTCTGGATGGCTTGGCATTAGCTGAAGCTTAAAACACTGCCAGCTATCTTTTTGACTACCAAACCCTAAAAACAAATCTTTTAAATGAGGCTGATTATTTAACTCAGAGCGAGTTGCTGAATAGTAATATATTCTGCCAGATACTGTATGAGTAAAAGTGTAAATATAGTCTTCTTTTACGGCATCAGGGCTACTGAGTAAGTGAGCAATGCGCTGCTGATTAACAATACTGTATAAACATGACACTTTTCGCTCATCACAAAAGTAACGCTGAATAAATATATTGTTTTCTGTTGTTAAGGCGAGACTTGGGTAAAGCTTGTCACCCTGCAAACTTAAAAACGTATAGAGCGAAGTCACTCGAGGAATATAGTATTGCTCATATCCTTTAGAGACAACAGCATCTAAGGTATTGTCTAAATTAACTTTATAGCGTCGTTTATTGCCGTGGATAAAGCTATTTAAAAAGTCGTCAAACTGCTTGTTATTTTCTATAAAGGTACGTTTTAAGCGCACATGATTATATTCACGCGATACCTTTTCGACGGCAATGACTTCATATTGAATACCATTTTTCAGACCCAGCTCAAAGTCCTGCTCGAGACCAACCAAGCGTAAGCCAATTAATTGGCCTTTTTTTAATTTATATCGGGGGGCAAGTTTGATTTTTGCACCGCTTAACGAGATATCAGAAGTTGATGCTGAGACTTTCGTTTCTTTATCAATTTCAACCGAGATCTTGATGGAGTAATTCATGCGCTCTTCAGAGCGGCTTTCATAAGAAGCAAATTTGATAACTTTTGCGGTTAACTGATTACTACTGTCATCGCTAATGAGGTCTTGCTCGGCGGCTTTTTTTTGCATCACTCGGTGATTGTTTTCGGTATTCATTACCGCTTCATAGACTGCAAGGGTATAGCCACCGTGGCGTTTAATCGCATCTTCAAACACTTCAATGGCGGTGTCATCCATAAAGTGCTGTTTGCCTTCATACTCGTAAGGTTTTACTTGTCCAGTGACTTGACCACGCAAATCGATAAAGCGTGCTACAGGCTGAGATAAACGCGACATCTCCATTTTGATCAAAAACTGCTCTGGCTTAGTTAAGCTGGCTGTTTTTGCTTTAAATAGCTTGTCGAATTGAGGTGTGCCTAAATTCGCCTTTAGTTCTTCAACTAGACTTTCGTATTTAAGCAAGATATCTTCAGGCATTTATAAAACCATCACTGTCTATCAAATAACGTAGTATTACTCGGCGGTGTTTTGCAGCTCACTACGCGAGTAGTAATTACTTTGTTGTTTTATTAGTTATTGTTATAAGTACTAGCCAATAAAATGGCAAGTTCTCTGGTATTTATTATTAAGCAAAAACTGTGCCCTTAACTTGTTCTTTAGTCAACAGTTAACATATAAGAAGGTCGATAGGGAGCAAGTTACCATGTATTATCTTCGATGTTTTTAAATCTACTATACATCAATTACCTTAGTAGTCAGTTTTACTTTGTCTACTAGATGCTTGAAAATAGTGGTTCAGTAAATACCAGCTATCCAAACAGGTAAGGCCGAATGGCAAAATCAGCAAAAATCGAATTTGTCTGCACTGAGTGCGGCATGAATTATCAGCGCTGGCAAGGGCAGTGTAAATGTGGTGCATGGAATACCCTTGCAGAGTTTAAACCGTCAGCAGGGCAGTCAAAGCAAGCTGCAAGTCGAGCTGCAATTGCAGGCTATGCCGGTAATGTGGGCGGCGGTTCAAAAAAAATAAATGAAGTTGCAACCACTGAAGCTGAAAAGCGCCTCACAGAAATTGGTGAATTAGACAGGGTATTAAGTGGCGGCGTGACCACAGGCTCAGTGAATATTATTTCTGGGGATCCAGGGGCAGGTAAAACCACCTTGTTGTCAGATTTAGTTGCACGTATGTCAAAAGTAATGCCGTCTTTATACTGTACAGCAGAAGAGTCATTATCACAGTTTAAAAATCGGGTTAACCGCTTACGTCTAGATTACAACGAAGATGAGCTGTACTTACTATCTGAAACCAGCGTTGAAGCAATCATTGAAGAACTTGATAAACATAAAATAAAGTTTGCTGTTATCGACTCAATTCAGGCTGTTTTAACAGAAACGGCAAATGGTACTCCAGGGTCACCCTCACAAGTGAAAAGTGCGGCTCAGGCGCTCACGCAATATTGTAAGCAAAATGATGTGACCATGTTTATTATCGCTCACGTAAACAAAAATAACGAAATTGCTGGGCCACAGACCTTAGTACACATTGTTGATGCGTTATTACACATTGACACCAATGATGGGCAAGTAAGGACATTACGTGCCAATAAAAACCGTTTTGGCGATATCGACACTGTGGGCATTTTTAGAATGTGTGAGCGAGGTATGCTGAGCGTTGATAATCCTAGCGAAATCTTCCTATCAGGCTCAACGACTGAGTCGCCGGGCTCTGCGATTACTTGTATTCGTAAAGGCAATCGTAACTTACTACTCGAAATTCAATGTCTAACCACAGAAACCGAAGCTGAATTCCCTCAACGAGTGTGTGTTGGTTTAAACATGAATCGTATCAAGATGCTCACGGGGATTTTACGAAAACACACTAAAACTAAAATCTTCCATGATACGTTTTTTAATATAGTTGGTGGTTTAAAAATTGATGAGTCAGAAACCTGCATTGATTTAGCGTTAGTTACAGCACTTTTAAGTAGTTTGAATGAGTTTGTGGTGCCACGGACTACTTGTATTATGGGCGAGTTGAGTTTAAATGGTGATGTAAGACCAATAGACAGTGGCGTACCTCGAGTTAAAGAAGCGGCGCAACATGGCTTTACTGAAATCTTTATTCCTTATCGTAATTACCATAAATCAATGGAAGGCTTAGGTGCAAAAATTACCCCAGTGAAAACTGTGCATGAATTACTGTCGTTAATTAACTAAACACAATTTGATACACTGATAAAAAATTTACACCAATTAAAGGAAATAAAATGAAGAAGTTAATTATTGCGGCGGTTGTTGCTGCGGCAGTCGGTGGCGTAGCTTACGCAAACTATGCTGTGACACAGGAAGTGAAAACAGTGGTTGATCAGCAGCTGAGTGCTTTATCAGCACAAAGTGGTGTAGATATTACTTATAGCGATATTTCAGCGAGTGTTTTTGATAGCAGCATGGAGCTTTCGGGTATCAAAGTACAAAGCCTTGATAGCAATGAAGCTATTGCAACCATAGATACGATTGAAGTATCAGGTTATGAGCAAGACAGCATTCCACCTCATACCGGGTTTGTGATGACAAACTTTCGATTCAGTGATGATTTCCTCGCTCAGTTACCGCAAAACGCCAACAACAAATTAGCGTCTACAAGCTATAACGTTAAGTCTTCGCTAGATTACAATAAAGACTCTGGTGATAGTGCGTTTGCAGTTAACGTGACTGCAAATGAAGTGGCCGATGTTCACTTTAATTTAGGGTTGGCGAAATCAACTCCTTTAATGGAAGCGTCATTGGCTATCAGCAAGATGCAAAACTCAACACAAAATGGCCAGCTCACATTAGAGCAGCAACTGCAACAGCAATCAAAAATGATGGCGGCCATGAGCCAGTTAGAGCCACGAAGTATTTCAATGTCAGTTGCTGATGAAGGTGAGTTAAAAGCGGTTGTAGAGAGCTTCTTGCAAGCGCAAGGTATGACTCATGAACAGTTCCAGCAGGTTGTTGCTATGCAGTTACAACAAGCGCCGGTTAGCACTGACTTAGAGACTGCTATTACTAATTTTGCTCAAGGCTTATCATCATTATCGGTTTCGGCAAACTTGCCAGAAGGTCAGTCTATGATGCAAATCAATCAGCAAATTATGGCGTTAATGGGACAACCTGAAGAACTTGCCAAATTTATTAACCTTCAAGCAAGCGGTAAATAAGGCTAAGGTGCAGACAACCTTAAAGTGTTGCTCCGTCTTGTGAGCTTACTTTAAGGTTGTTTTTAACTTTTCGGATGCCTCGGTTATGCTCCAAAAACTTTTGTGCTAAAGCACGTTGAAATCCTGTCTTGGTAGAGCCGATAAGCTCAACCGTATCACCCTCTACAATCACCTGTAGATTAGAAATAGTAAAGTTAGGGTTGCTGGTAAGTTTCTGCAAAGCATATTGTTGCAATCTAGGTTGTGCTGATGTGCTTGATGTTAAAACACTGGTATTTGCACTCACCTTTGTCGCACAAGCTAGTAAAAATAAACAACTTAATGAGATCAGTACTACGGTTAATTTAAAGCGGTTCATACGATTCCCTCGCGAAGACTCTGTTGCAGAACCAGTTACAATTATCATTCCAATTTTAAGTTTCTGATTATAAAGTGATTTTATGCTTGGTAGGTTAAAAGGTATGAACTAATTACACAGTAATTAGTAAAAAAGTACATGCAGCAGAGAGCAAAATGCCGAGACGAGCTCGGCATTTTCAAGTAAAGATATTAAGCTATTTTTTCTTTTTTACTTTTGCTTTGGCTTTTTTCTTCGCCTTGATCTTTGCAGGATCTTTTTTCTTTTTAGATGGGATCTTTGCTTCTTTGTGTTGAGGCTCAATACCTTTAATTACGCGACGTTTAAGCTTTTGCTCAATGTAGCGTTCAACCTTGCCCAGAATAGCCACATCGTGAGCTTCAATAAATGAAATCGCAATCCCTTTTTTGCCAGCGCGGCCAGTACGGCCAATGCGGTGTACATAGATATCTGCAGTACGCGGCATATCAAAGTTAATAACATGACTAATATCGGCGACATCAATGCCACGTGCAGCAACATCGGTTGCCACTAAGATATTATTGCGACCAGAGTGAAAGTTCTCCATCGCTTTCATGCGTTTGTCTTGTGGCATTTCACCACGTAGCCATGCAACGCGTAACCCTTCGTTGTTAAGCTCACCAATCAAGGTTTCTAAGCGTTCACGGGTTTTAACAAACACGATTGCTTTATGTATGTCTTCACCGTTTAGGATCTCGACCAACATTTTTAGTTTATGGTTATAGTCATCAGCTAGGTGAACCCACTGATGAATTTTAGCTTTCTCTTTTCGGGTTGACTCTGCTTCAAGTAGTGCAGGGTCATTTAAAATTCGTTCTGCAAATAACTCAACGCTGTCGCCTTCAAGTGTTGCTGAGAATAAGAAACATTGGCGACGATTACGTGCTTCGTCACAAATTCGCAGCATTTCTTTACGAAAACCCATGTCTAGCATGCGATCAGCTTCATCAAGAATAAGCAGTTCAACATTCTCAGCATGGAAATTCTCAGTTTCGAGGTATTCCATTAAGCGCCCTGGCGTGGCAATTAAAATGTCGTTATTACTCTCGAAAATTTCTTTATGTGTCCCGTAGTTAATACCGCCGGTCACTACACCAATTTTGAGGTGTGTTTGCGCAGCAAGTAATTCACATTGTTCATGGATTTGATAAGCCAATTCACGAGTCGGTGTCATGATCAGCACGCGAGCAAAGCCTGGATCGCGACGAGGGAAATCAAGCAAGTATTGAATTGCAGGGATCAAAAAAGCGGCTGTTTTACCAGTACCAGTTGGCGCAGATGCTAAAATATCGCGGCCTCTTAGCGCTTCAGGGATCGCTTGTTGTTGAATACTGGTTGGTGTATCAAAACCCATTTTATTAATGGCATTTAACAGCTTGTTATCGATATCAAATTCAGAAAATTGCATAGAGTGACGTAAATAGAGGACAATTAGGCCTAATTATACGCGTTAACGCGGCTGTGGTGAATGAAAAGGTGAAAAAATGTCAGGCTTTGTGTTTAAACAATTTTCGGTGGAGCAAACTCGTGCTGCAATGAAGGTGTCAACGGATGGCATTTTGTTAGGCGCATGGGCCACTCTTACTAACGCCACTCGTATATTAGACATAGGGACTGGAACAGGGCTGCTGGCCTTAATGGCAAAACAGCGAGCGCCACAAGCAACAGTGATGGCGATCGAGATTGATCATGATGCCTGTATTGACGCCCGCGCTAATTTTACCAATAGTCCGTGGTCAGATATCCGTCTTTATCAAGGTGCCGTGCAGTCATTTGATTCACCAGAGCCCGTTGATGTTATCATCACTAACCCGCCATATTTTAACGCCAGCCTCAAAGGAGAGAATGCGCCACGTAATGCTGCACGTCATACTGATGGCCTTAGTTTTAACGAATTAATAGCTGCATGTAGCAGGCTTAGTCATGACAAAACGTTGTTGAATGTTATTTTGCCTTGTCCGGAAGCTGAGCAATTTATTGCTATTGCAAAGCAATTAGGTTGGCATTTAAATCAACAATGTTTGATTCAAACAACACCCAAAAAAGCGCCGAGCCGCTGCTTAATGTTATTTAGCCAACAGGCTATAGAGTGCAAAAAATCGCAGTTGGTTATTCATGCTCAGGATGGTAGTTACAGCGCCGATTATCAAAGGCTTTGCAAAGCCTTTTATTTGAAAATGTAACGCTAATATAAGATTTTTGGCGATTCTAATTACTGTTCGGGGATCGCAGGTGGACGTAACTGTATCACCTCATCAAGTTGAATTTGCTGAACATATTCAAGTTTAAGTAAAGCATCTAGTACTCTTTTACAATGTTGTTTATCAATATCAGCACTACAAAAGTTGATGATATTAAATTGCCGTTTGATGTTCAGTCCCGTTATGTCAGGCAGTGGTTGCGTGGTTTCAACTAAAACACGAATGCTGGGATAGGGATCGGCATAACCAGAGTGTAATAATTTTTCGATGTTAAATAGGTTATCTTTAAGTTTGCCTAGTTCATTCGCTGTTTTCACGCTTTGTGGTATAAATACTTGTTCGTTAAGGCTATTTATTGTAATTTCGCCTTTGGCGTGAAGTGGGTTAATTTGATGATTGTCATATTGAATAACATCACCAGTCACTAAAGTGAATTGTTTCATTGTGTATCCTTTCAATTGGTTATCCATCCACCTCAAGCATAACAAAATGATGCGTCTAAAAAAATTAATTGTAGTAATAAATTCTTAATAAAGTAGGTGATCTATGTTCCGTTTAGCGTTTGTACTCGCTGCGATGTTATTTTCTCAACTATGTGCTGCAGCAACCAGCCCGGTAGGGCTTTGGAAAACAATTGATGAAGAAACGAATGAAGCGAAATCACTCGTGCGTATTAGTGAACAAAACGGCGTGCTGGTTGGCAATGTTGAAAAAATATTGAATCCAGCTAAGCAAGATGCACGTTGTGAAAAATGTAAAGGTGATAAGAAAAATCAGCCTATTTTGGGGTTGCAGATTATTGAAGGCGCAAAGGATGCCGGAGATGGAAGTTGGCAAGATGGTGAAATTCTTGACCCTAATAATGGCAAAACCTACACTTTAAAATTGACACCACAACAACAAGGTAAGGTGCTTGAAGTGCGTGGTTATATTGCTTTTTTCTATCGTAATCAATATTGGCAACGCGTTGAATAAAAAAAAGCCAAGCATTGCTTGGCTTTTCCTTACAAGTGACTTTTACAAACTTTCGCTGTATTCAGTCATTATTTGCTCAACCCAGTTGGCAATACGCTCATCGCTGAGTTCGTATTGACTGTCTTCATCAAGGGCTAAGCCAACAAATTGTTTGCCATCTTCAGTCAGCGCTTTTGATGCTTCAAACTCGTAACTGTCATCGTTTGGCCACTTTCCTAATAAGGTGATGCTTTGATCACAAATTTCATCGTGCAGCATGCCAAGAGCATCTTGGAACCATTGACCATAACCTTGTTGATCACCCATGCCAAACAGAGCCACTGTTTTGCCATTTAGATTAACATCTTTGATATCATCCCAGATAGACTCCCAGTCTTCTTGAAGCTCACCAAAATCCCATGTAGAAATGCCGAAGATAACGAAATCGAATTGTTCTGCATTTTTTAATGGTTCATCTTTGATGTTATGCAAGCTCACAACGTCTTGCCCAATAATATCGCGAATTTTCTCTGCCGCTATTTCTGTATAGCAGGTAGTCGAACCATAAAATAAACCAATCTGCATCGTATTTATCACCGTGTGTTTGCCTGATATGATAGCTACTCAAGCCGCTTGAAGTATCTACCTTCATGTAGTTTGGTAATATTTTACCGTAAGGCCTATTTAATTGATACCTTGATAAGGATGAGAGTAACCGTGGCGGATAATACTTCACAAGCACAAGCAGGTGTCATGACTGAACAAAATGCAGAGCATTTAGAGGTTTTTTTAGATACCTTGTATTTAGAACAAGGAGTCAGTGAGAATACTCTTGCCGCTTATCGAAGTGACCTCGATAAGTTTTGCCATTTTATTAAAGACACAGACTTACTTGCAGTAACAGCAGAAGATATAGAAGCTTATTTAGCATACCGTGTCGATTTAGGACTTAAGTCTCGCAGCACGGCTCGAAGTATCAGTGCGCTCAAGCGTTTTTATCAGTATTTTGTGCGCGAAAAAGCAATCCCCGACTCACCAATGGTTAATATTGCGCAACCTAAGGCGGGGCAATCGTTACCAAAAACCCTCTCTGAAGCCGAAGTAGAAGCATTGCTTGCAGCTCCTAATATTGAAGATCCAATGGGGCTTCGCGATAAAGCCATGCTTGAACTGTTATATGCCACCGGGCTGCGTGTTACTGAGCTGGTAGGGCTAAGAATGGAGCAAATAAACCTGCGCCAAGCAGTCGTATTTGTAAAAGGTAAAGGTAATAAAGAACGATTAGTCCCTTTGGGTGAAGAAGCAATGTACTGGCTTGAACAGTTTTTAAAAGTAGGGCGCTCGCAGATGATTAAACACGCTACCGACTTTGTGTTTCCGTCTAAGCGGGGCATTGGCATGACCCGACAAACTTTTTGGCATCGCATCAAACACTATGCTATTTTGGCAGCAATAGAGTCACCATTATCACCGCATACGCTCAGACATGCTTTTGCGACGCACCTTTTGAATCATGGGGCAGACCTTCGTGTTGTGCAAATGATGTTAGGTCATAGTGACTTATCAACAACACAAATTTATACGCATGTAGCGAATGAAAGATTAAAGTCGGTACACGAGCAGCATCACCCTCGTGCATAGTGCAACTTTTTTTAAGATGTACCGGTCTATGTAAAAAATGTTCAGGATATAGGATAGTTATGAAAAAGTTAGTTTTAGCCACGGCACTATTTGGCACAAGCTTAAATGTTTTTGCAAATGGCGTATCGACGACAGAAGCCGCTGACGCACCAATTGTTTCAAAATTTGCCGAGTTAGGTGTAAAGGTTAAGCAAGTTAACCCAAGCCCTGTGGCTGGTCTTAAAGAGCTAATTACCGATAAAGGCGTGTTATACGCAAGCCCTGATGGCCAATTCTTAATGCAAGGTACGTTGATTGACCTAAACAACCGTGTAAATCTAACCGAGCATGCGTTAAGTGATGTGCGTAAACAAGGCGTTGCAGAGTACGAAGACTCGATGATTGTTTACAAAGCAAAAAACGAAAAGCATTCAATCACAGTATTTACAGATATCACTTGCGGGTATTGTCGTAAATTACACCGCGAATTAGACGACTTTTTAGAGGCGGGTATTACTGTTAAGTATTTAGCTTTTCCAAGAGGCGGTTTAGCGGGCAAAGGTTATCAAGACTTAATGAATGTGTGGTGTGCTAAAGACCCAGCAGAAGCGTTAACAGAAGCTAAAGCGGGCGCAGAAGTAGCTGCAGTCCCAGGTTGTAACGCCCCGATTGCAGAGCATTACCAACTTGGTCAAAGCTTTGGTATGTCAGGTACACCGGCAATTATTTTAGAAGATGGTACGATGATCCCAGGTTATCAATCAGCTGCGCAAATCAGCCAAGCACTTGATGCTTTACCAAAAACATCGTCATAACTATTTTTAAACGAAAAGGCCTATTTGTCGTAGGCCTTTTTTATTCGCCTTAAGTTAAGAAGTACACTTTCCAACATGGAAAAAATAATTCAAGTTCGTCCTCGGGTTGATGACTCACACCTGCCAAATCATTTACATCCAGTCATTAAACAAATTTACGCATCAAGACAGGTGCAAGACGCAATAGAGTTAGATAACAGTGCAGCAACGTTACATGACTTTCGGTTGTTTAAAGACATCGACAAAGCCGTGTTGTTGTTGCAAGACGCATTAAAAGCACAAAGCCGCGTGTTAATCGTGGGAGATTTTGATGCTGACGGTGCAACCAGTACAGCAACCTTGATGCAAGGTCTTGCCATGTTTGGTTTGAAAAACCTTGATTACTTAGTGCCAGATAGATTCAGTTTAGGGTATGGCCTAAGTCCTGCGCTTGCAGAGCAAATTGTGGCCATGCAGCCTGAGCTTGTGATTACCGTTGATAACGGTATTTCATGCATAGATGGCATTGCAATTGTAAAGCATGCGGGTATTAAGGTGCTGGTGACTGATCACCACTTGCAGGGCGAGGCATTACCTAATGCCGATGCCATTGTGAACCCGAATCGTCATGACTGCCAATTTCCATCGAAATCAATAGCAGGCGTTGGGGTGGCTTTTTATCTGCTTATCGCTTTACGTAGTCACTTACGTGATCAAGGGTATTTTCAACATCAGCCAATGCCGAATTTGGCCGAATTACTTGATATTGTTGCCCTTGGTACTGTTGCCGATGTGGTCGCCCTTGATGCCAATAACCGTACCTTAGTGCATCAAGGTTTAGCTCGTATTCGTAGCGGTAAAACACGTCCAGGTATTAGTGCTCTCATTGAAGTGGCAAATCGTAATGCAGCGCGCTTAAGTGCCAGTGACTTTGGCTTTTCATTGGCGCCACGCTTAAATGCAGCAGGGCGCTTAGATGATATGAGTTTAGGTATAGCCTGTTTATTATCGAGCGATATTAATCAAGCCCGCCGCATTGCCAGCGAGCTCGATAGTCTCAATCATGAGCGCCGTGAAATAGAGCAGGGCATGCAAACTGAAGCGCAAGCTGTGCTTGACCGTTTAGCCTTTAAAACAGATTCAGTGCCTGATGCCATTTGTTTGTATCAAGCTGATTGGCACCAAGGTGTTATTGGCATTTTGGCTGGTCGCTTAAAAGAAAAGTATCACCGTCCTACGATTATTTTTGCAGCCGGCGATAACGGTGAAATTAAAGGCTCTTGCCGCTCCATTGAAGGGCTGCATATGCGTGATTTACTTGAGCGCATAAATACCTTACACCCTCATCTGATCAGCAAGTTTGGTGGTCATGCTATGGCGGCAGGTTTAAGTATTAACGAGCAATGTTTTAATGAATTTAAAACAGTGTTTGAACACATGGTGGCACAAACACTCAGTGAAGAGCATAAGAAGAGTATTTTACTTACCGACGGTGAACTGCCAAATGATTGCTTCTCGATGGAGTTTGCCAACCTGTTAAAAAATGCAGGGCCTTGGGGACAACAATTTCCAGAGCCAGTGTTTGAACATGTGTTCGAAGTGGTGCAGCAGCGTATTGTTGGTGAAAAACACTTAAAACTAGTTTTAAAACATCAATCTGGAAGGTTAGTTGACGCAATAGCATTTGCTGTTGACGTGCGTGCCTGGCCCGACACCGAAGTACGCTATGTAAAAGCGGCATACCAACTCGATATAAATGAATTTCGTGGCAAATTCTCGTTACAACTAATTATCCGAGAGCTACAAAAAACCACATAAAAATATCGTTATAATCGACATAAAAGGCTAATAAAACGCTCGGTTTTTTGTTAAAATCGGGCGTTTTTAATATTTGTAGATAATTTACCGTAATTATTGTCGAAAGCGGTGCGCGGTAAATCAGCCATTTTGGAGTAATGTACATGTTTGAAGTGAATCCTGTGATTAATCAAATCAAGGAAATTCGCGAACGTACTGAACTGCTTCGGGGGTATCTTTGACTACCCTCTTAAGAAAGAGCGGTTAGAAGAAGTTAACGCAGAACTTGAAGATTCAGCAGTGTGGAATGAGCCAGAGCGAGCTCAAGCCCTAGGCCGTGAAAAGTCGGCACTCGAAGCTATCGTTGAGACCATTGATAATTTAGTGGCCGGTACCGAAGATGTTGAAGGCTTAGTTGAGCTTGCTGTTGAAGCAGAAGACGAAGAAACCTTTGCCGAAGCAGAAACTGAATTAGCCGATTTAAACGCACAGCTTGAAAAGCTAGAATTCCGTCGTATGTTCTCGGGTGACCATGACCAAAACGATGCGTACCTTGATTTACAATCAGGTTCTGGCGGTACTGAAGCGCAAGACTGGTGTAACATGTTGTTGCGTATGTACTTACGTTGGGGTGAAGCGAAAGGCTTTAAAGTTGAACTAGTTGAAGCAACTGATGGTGATGTGGCTGGTATCAAAGGCGCAACAGTGCGTTTTGTTGGCGAATATGCATACGGTTGGTTACGTACAGAAACCGGTGTTCACCGTTTAGTACGTAAGAGCCCATTCGACTCAAGTGGTCGTCGTCATACCTCGTTTGCATCGGCATTCGTTTACCCAGAAATCGACGATAATATCGAAATTGATATTAATCCGGCTGATTTACGTATTGACGTTTACCGCGCATCTGGTGCGGGTGGTCAGCACGTAAATACAACAGAGTCGGCGGTTCGTATTACGCATATACCAACCAACACTGTTGTACAGTGCCAAAATGAGCGTTCACAGCATAAGAATAAAGACCAAGCAATGAAGCAGTTAAAAGCGAAGTTGTTTGAACTTGAAATTCAAAAGCAAAATGCCGAGAAGCAAAGCCAAGAAGATGCTAAATCTGATATTGGCTGGGGTAGTCAAATTCGTTCATACGTACTTGATGACTCGCGCATTAAAGATTTACGTACCGGCGTTGAAAACCGTAATACTCAAGCGGTTCTTGACGGCGACTTAGATAAATTTATTGAAGCCAGCCTTAAATCTGGCCTATAACCACCGAGCTAAAAAAGAGCTAAAAAATGACTGATCAAATCCAAGACGAAAATAAGTTAATCGCTGAGCGTCGTGGCAAATTAGACGCAATCCGCGAAAATTGCCCAGCCAACGGTCATCCAAACCAATTCCGTCGTGAACATTACACGGCTGATTTGCAAGCTGAGTTTGGTGATAAATCGAAAGACGAATTAGTTGCTGAGCAGCACGTTGTATCAGTAGCGGGTCGTATTCTTGCAAAACGTGGTCCTTTCCTTGCGTTACAAGATATGAAAGGCCAAATTCAAGCGTACGCGTCAAAAGACGTACAAAAAGAATTAAAAGCAAAATACGGTCAACTTGATATCGGTGACATCATCGGTGTTAAAGGTGCACTAAATAAATCAGGTAAAGGTGACCTATACGTAGAAATGACAGAGTACGAGTTACTAACTAAGTCATTACGTCCGCTACCAGAAAAATTCCACGGTTTATCTGACCAAGAAACTAAATACCGTCAACGTTATGTTGATTTAATTACCAATGAAGCGACGCGTGAAACCTTCCGTATTCGCTCAAAAGTTGTTGAAGGTATCCGTCGTTTCTTAGCTGATCGTGACTTCATGGAAGTTGAAACACCGATGCTACAAGTGATCCCTGGTGGTGCGTCTGCTCGTCCATTCGTAACACATCACAATGCACTTGATATCGATATGTACTTACGTATTGCACCTGAGCTTTACCTAAAACGTTTAGTGGTAGGTGGTTTTGAGCGTGTATTCGAAATCAACCGTAACTTCCGTAACGAAGGTTTATCAACACGTCATAACCCAGAATTCACAATGATCGAATTCTACCAAGCATACGCTGATTATATTGACCTGATGAACATCACTGAAGACATGTTACGTACTGTTGCTACAGATGTACTAGGTTCACCAATTGTTGTAAACACAACTAAAAATGAAAACGGTGAAGTGGTAGATTCAGTAGAGTACGATTTTGGTCAACCTTTTGCTCGTTTAACAATGAGCGAGGCTATCCTTAAGTACAACCCAGACTTTGATGCTGCGGTATTTAATGACCCTGAAAATCATTTTGAAGAGCTTAAAGCGTACGCTAAGCAAGTACACGTTAAGATCCCAGAAAACTGTGTATGGGGCCCTGGTAAGTTCTTATGTGAAATCTTCGAAGAGACTGCAGAGCATAAGCTAATTCAACCTACTTTCATCACAGCTTACCCATGGGAAGTGTCACCACTTGCACGTCGTAACGACGAAAACCCATTTGTGACTGACCGTTTCGAGTTCTTCGTAGGCGGCCGTGAATTAGCAAATGGTTTCTCTGAGCTTAATGATGCGCAAGACCAAGCAGAGCGTTTTTCTCGTCAAGTTGAAGAAAAAGACGCAGGTGATGATGAAGCAATGCACTACGATGAAGATTATATTCGCGCGTTAGAGTACGGCTTACCACCAACAGCAGGTGAGGGTATTGGTATCGACCGTCTTGTTATGTTATTCACTGACTCACCAACAATTAAAGACGTGATTTTATTCCCGCATATGCGTCCTCAAGCTGATTAATCAGTTTTTAGGATTAGAAAACGCCGCTTTTTTAGCGGCGTTTTTGTTATAGGAAATTTCTGATTTTTTCTTCGCTAGTGTTTTTATTTTTAATTTAAATTATTGATATATAGTGTATTTGTTGTTTTTGTTTGCTACGTAATTATTGCTTTGTTCGTTTTTAATACAAACTAAGGTTGATAAAGTCATTTTTCTAGTCAGAATGTTAATGTACTAAATAAAATCCGTTCACTGCTTAAATGGAATTAATTAAAATGACAACAAAACCAGCGCAGTTACCAACAGATGTAGCAAAAAGTGATGAACAACGTGAAAGCTTTTACCGAGCATGTATCTTTGAATTTCAAAAGTTAGGATATCAAGACCAATACCTAGCAGAATTAACTGATGAGCATATTCCTTTAACTGGTCTCGATTTATTGGCTGATAAAGAAAAAACGCCTAAAGCTTAAGCGATTTTAGGGAGTTTGAGTCAGTTGTGCACAATCTCTAACCATCTACTCGAAATTCCTTGAAAAGTGTTTGACTTATTTTCTGAAATCTTTATTATACGCCCCACAAGACGGAGAGGTGGCCGAGTGGCCGAAGGCGCTCCCCTGCTAAGGGAGTATAGGGTTTGTAGCTCTATCGAGGGTTCGAAT
>NZ_JBPNYQ010000002.1:0-74998 GCF_051235485.1 Pseudoalteromonas nanhaiensis
ACAATAGAACCACTATTACTTGCAATCAATGCCTTGCCTAAATCGCTTTTAATTCCAACTGAAACTCGCATCTTGAGATGGTTTGGGTATATATATAAAATGTCGGCAGATTATCTTAACGACAATGCACAATGAGCGAATACCAATTAACTGCCGTCGGCCACATTCAATCTCCTTACAAACAAAAATTTGCTATACCGCGCCAACCTCGTTTGGTTCCTGAAGCGAAAGCAAAGCTGGTATTCAGCAGCGATTTTAACCGCGAAGAGTTTGTTCGCGGCCTCGATGAATTCAGCCATATTTGGTTATTATTCAGATTTCACGAAACCGCTGATAAAGGCTACTCAGCAATGGTAAGACCCCCGCGTCTTGGCGGTAATGAGCGTAAAGGTGTATTTGCAACACGCGCAACCTTTCGCCCAAACGCAATTGGGATGAGTGCTGTTAAACTGGAAGGCATCGAATATAAAAATGGTCAATTAAGCTTATTACTGTCAGGTATCGATTTGCTCGATGGCACACCAATATTAGATATTAAGCCTTATTTACCTTACTCAGATGCGATTACTGATGCTACGGCAGGCTTTGCCGATACCCGACCAGAAACCGATATGAGTGTCGAATTTAGCGATGAAGCCCTAGCCTTTATCGAAAAACAAACTGAACAACCTGAATTAAAAGCGTTTATAAGCAATGTATTAAAGCAAGATCCTCGCCCGGCATACAAAAAGCAACGTGATTCAGAGCAAAGCTACGGCATGACCTTATATGACTTTAATATTCGTTGGCATGTTAAAGATAACCACAATACAGTGATCAGCATTGAAAAATGCTAGCTTTTTTACATATAGCGCTTTAGTGTCAGTGATTCCACTGGTAAACTGAGCGCCTTGTTACTACTCAAACGTCTTGAGTAAACGATAATAATTTTAACACTACTTGGAATAGAGATGCGTACCAGTCAATATATACTCGCAACACTTAAAGAAACTCCGTCTGATGCAGAAATTGTTTCTCATCAATTAATGCTACGAGCAGGCATGATCCGCCGCGTTGCGTCGGGTTTGTATACATGGTTGCCCTCTGGTTTACGCGTACTTAAAAAAGTAGAAAACATTGTGCGTGAAGAAATGGATAAAGCTGGCGCTATCGAAATGTTAATGCCAATTATCCAACCTGCTGATCTTTGGGAAGAGTCTGGTCGTTGGGAGCAATTTGGTCCTGAATTACTGCGTATTAATGACCGCCACAACCGCCCATTTGCTCTTGGTCCAACTCACGAAGAGGTGATCACTGACTTTGTGCGTAAAGAAGTAAGCTCTTATAAGCAATTACCACTTACTTTATATCAAGTGCAAACCAAAGTACGTGACGAGGTTCGCCCTCGTTTTGGTGTAATGCGTGCTCGTGAATTCACCATGAAAGATGCTTACTCTTTCCACTTAAGTGATGAGTGTTTAGAGAAAACATATCAAGTAATGCACAAAGCATACTGCAACATCTTTGAGCGTCTTGGTCTTGATTACCGCCCTGTTATCGCTGATACAGGTTCTATTGGTGGTAGCGTATCGCACGAGTTCCACGTACTTGCAGAATCTGGTGAAGATGCAATTGCCTTTAGTGATGCAAGTGATTACGCTGCAAACATCGAAAAAGCAGAAGCATTAGCACCGACTGAAGAGCGCCCAGCAGCAAGCAAAGAGTTAAAAGTGTTCCCAACGCCTGATGCAAAAACCATCGCTGAGCTTAAAGAACATTACGGTGTTAAACCTCATCGCGGCGTGAAGACATTAATCGTATATGGTGCGCCAGATGAAAACGAACAACGTGGTTTAGTTGCGCTTGTTTTACGTGGCGACCATGAATTAAACGAATTAAAAGCTGAAAAACATCCACTTGTGGACTCACCACTTGAAATGGCGAAAGAAGAAGACATCGTTGCTGCTATTGGTGCAAAACCGGGTTCATTAGGCCCTGTAGGCCTAACGATGCCAATTATTGTTGACCGCTCTGCAAATGTACTTGCTGACTTTGTTGCGGGTGCAAACAAAGACGGCGAACACTACAGCGGTATTAACTGGGATCGTGATGTAGAAAACTACGAAGTTGCTGATATTCGTAACATCGTGGAAGGCGATCCAAGCCCATGTGGTCAAGGCTCACTGCAAATCAAACGTGGTATTGAAGTAGGTCATATCTTCCAGCTAGGTACTAAGTACTCAGAAGCTATGAAAGCAGGCGTACTGAGTGAATCTGGCAAAAACCAAATTATGACCATGGGTTGTTATGGTATTGGTGTTTCTCGTATCGTAGCTGCGGCTATTGAGCAAAACAACGACCAATACGGTATTAAATGGCCACAGCCAATAGCACCATTTGACTTAGCAATTGTACCTATGAACATGCATAAGTCTCACCGTATCCCTGATATCGCTGAAAACCTTTATAAAGGATTAAAAGAAGCGGGTTTAGACGTGTTGTTTGATGACCGTAAAGAGCGCCCTGGTGTGATGTTCAACGATATGGAACTGCTAGGTGTACCTTTCACACTTGTTATTGGCGAGCGTAACCTAGACGAAAACAAGGTTGAACTTAAAAACCGCCGCACAGGTGAAAAGCTAATGCTAGATTTAGATACTGCAGTTGCAGAAATTACATCTTTAATTAAAGGCTAATTAGCTAGCTATTGATAAACAAAAAACCGCTTCGGCGGTTTTTTTGTTTTATTAATTGTCATAGATGTTTCGCTAAAGCGTCTTTTTACTGTCATTGATTCTGCCTAGCATTTACTTTATTACACCATGAGTAAATGCCATGAATAACACCACTTGCAGTAGTAAAACCCACTATCCTGCCGTTTGGATCTCCGACGTTCACTTAGGTTACAAAGACTGCCAAGCGCAGTACTTACTCGACTTTTTAAATGCCATTGAATGCGACGTACTGTATTTGGTCGGTGATATTGTTGACTTATGGTCAATGAAACGACAATTTTTCTGGCATTCAAGTCACTACGATGTGTTAGCGCTTATTCAACAAAAAGCGAAAGAAGGCACCAGAGTTATTTATATACCCGGTAATCATGACGAAACCTTTCGCCATTATGCCAATGAGTCGTTGTTCGGTATCGAAGTACACAAACAATATATACACACCACTAAGGCCAACAAACGGTTTTTGCTTTTGCACGGTGATGATTTTGACTCAGCAACCCGATACAACAAATTAATCAGTATTGCAGGCGATGCTGGCTACGACTTGTTATTATTTCTAAATCGTTGGACTAATCGTATTCGCCGTTTATTTGGTGGTAATTATTGGTCTTTAGCGTCTTGGATAAAAGCTAGAGTACATAAAGCGCGTGAAGCGATCGATGCCTTTGAAAAAGCAGCCATCCATGAAGCAAAAAAACAAGCTGTCGATGGCATCATTTGCGGGCATATTCATCACCCTGCCGTTAAAGTAGTTGATGGTATTTTGTATTGTAATGATGGCGACTGGATAGAAAGTTGCACTGCATTAGTTGAAAACAGTTCAGGTCGTATTGAGTTACTACACTGGAGTGAAACACAAAAAGTGATTCACTCTGCAGACATTAATAAACTGACACCTAATCACGGACTTAATAATAGCCAAGATGCAGCCTAGTTTTTTAGCCACATTGCTAATTTTTTACGTAATGTGGCTTGTTTTATAGGCTTGGTAATATAGTCATTCATACCAACACTTAAACACTTTTCTCTATCGCCTGCCATAGCGCTTGCCGTCATCGCTATTATGACAACATCTTGGTATTGCTGTCCTGCTTTTCCCTGACGGATCGCTTTTGTACAGTCATAACCATTGAGATTGGGCATCTGACAATCCATTAAAATTAAATCAAATACTGATTTGTTATTTTTCAACACATCGAGAGCGTCCAGTCCATCACTAGCAGACTCAATATGTATATGGCTATCTCGTAATATTGCTTTACTGACTTCTATATTAATTAAGTTGTCATCCACGATTAAAATTGACCGGTTTGATAAATCTAACTCTATACGCTCTTTTTCATCGTGGTTTTTACGTTCAATAAGATGATCTGAATCTTTATAAAGTAATGCTAATCGGTAAACTAACTCATCTTTAGTCACGGGTTTAGCAATGAAGATAATATTATCTGGCAATTGTTGTCGTTTATACATGGAGGATAAAATCCCCAAAACCATTAAATATTTATCAGTATTATGTTTTGCATAGCTGATAACGCTATCAATTTCTGCATGTTTGTGATCAATAATGATTAAGTCAAAGCTAGTAAGTTCATTGCTACTAAAAGACTTTATTTTTTGTAAACTTTTATAAGTCGGAAAACATATACTTTGCAGCTTTTTCTCAATGTTCTGCGCTAAAACTTCATAACTTACTGCTAAACCAATTCTTTTTTCAGCCAATAATGCCATTGGTTTATTTAATGGCTTTTCTTGCTGCACAATTTCAACTGAAATTGTCGCTGTAAAACAACTGCCTGCATCTTTTTGACTTGTAACAACTATATCTCCCCCCATCATCTGCGCGAGGCGCCGACTGATCGATAATCCAAGTCCACTTCCACCATAATGCCGTGTTGTGCTTGAATCTTCTTGGGTAAATACTTCAAATAACTTACTTTGATTTTGCTCTGATATACCGATCCCTGTATCAGTTACTGCAAACGTCAATTGTACAGTGTGTTCATCAATATGTTGTTCAGCCACCGATAAAAGCACATGACCTTTGTGCGTAAATTTAAACGCATTGCTTAATAAGTTATTTAATATCTGTTTTAAACGATGACTATCACCTATTACAGTTCGATGTTTTACATCACAAGTATCTAGTAACACTTCGAGGCCCTTTTTATGCCCCTGCATTGCCATTGAGGTGATTAAATCACTACATACCGCCACAACATCAAACTCATGAAAATCTAAATCTAACTTTCCTGCTTCAATCTTAGAAAAATCTAAAATATCGTTTATTAAAGTCATCAACGAGTTGGCACTTGCATTTGCATAATGTAAATACTGTAACTGTTGCTTTGTTAGGGGTTGCTCTTCAAGCATTTCTAGCATCCCCAATACCCCATTCATAGGGGTGCGAATTTCATGGGAGATATTAGCGACAAATTCACTTTTAGCTTTACTGGCTGCCAAAGCTTGCTCGGTTGCAGACTCAAGCTCAGCGGTACGTTTTTTAACTTCTTCTTCTAAAGTATCATTTAACTTTTCAAGCTGATGCTGCGCGTTTTTTAGCGTATCAATATTCCTAGCAATTGCTGCTAACTGAGTTTGTTGATTCGCTGCGTCATATATCGTCGCGAGAGTAATAGAAAAATAATGCGTTTTATTTTGATCAATATGAATAGCCTCAAATGAACAAGGCTTATCTGATTTTATAGCATGTTTGACGCCTAAAAAATCTTCATCGTTAAAATTGAATAGCTGCTCAAACTCAGTTTTGTTTTGCTCAATGCCAAAGAAAGTTTTTGCTGTTTTATTTGCATAGCAAATGATCCCATTAGGCATAATCATGAAAATTGAATCTGAAGAACTTTCGATAATCTTGCTATTTTTTTCTTTCAAAAAATTTAATTCTAGCTTTCTGTTAATGTTGCGCTGATAGATAATAAATACAGCTATAACGCATATAAGTGCTAAACAAATTAGAAAGATAAATTTGTTTCGCTTTTGCTCTAAATTTTTTAGTAAGTCATCTGTATCAACTGACACCGCAATCGTTAATGGTGCCATTTTTATACCGTTTTTAAATTCCACAGTTTGTTTTAAGTAAAGTTGCTTATGTAGATAAAAAGCATCAAAAAAATCGACTGTGTTTATGTTTTGATTTTCAGAAAAATCCTTAGACCATGATTTATCGCTCCCTAACTCAAAACTAAACCGGTATGTTTCATCTGGGTGATACAAATATTGCTGGTTAGCATTAAGCAAGTACACATTAAACTGCTTATCAGTATCAGCTGTAAGCTTTCGTAAAAGATTGTCTGCAAAGTAGTTTATGATGAGTACCGCAAATGGGCTTCCATTGGCATCTTGAACCAGTTTAGAAACCCTGTAACTAGACACATAGGGTCGCTGAATTTGGCCGTTTTCTCGGTTGTAATTAATTGGCGAAATATACACTAAGCCATTTGCTAATTGTGAGGTGATGGTCATGTATTCTCTGTTGCCTTTATGTTGTAGCTTATCCTCTGCCACACGAATAACTTGACCATCTATATTATCGACTCTTACAACTTCTTTACCGTTATCTGCAATGTAAATATACCTTGCTTGGGCTATATTCTTATCTGTAGTCATAAAACCACTGAAAATTTTTGCTAACCTGTCTTTCCATGCTGAAATAGGTGTTCCAAGTACAGGATCTATTTGTTGCTCATTAGTGGCGCGCATAATGGCCATAATAGGTGGGGTTGCATCTAGAAAGTTAAGTGCAGAAATATTTTCTCTAAATACAGAGCGTAAAGCAGCTTCTTTATCAGTCAGTTCTCTTTGCATCTTTATTTGAGTACGTTCAAATAATTGTTCACGCAGCGAGTATTCGTATTGTACTGTGATTAAGCCTGCCGCGATTACTAACACAAACAAGGTAATAATGGGGATTTTATGGCGACTAAAAATACGTCTCGGCTGTACATAGTCCATTTAATCAATTGCCTATTATGCGAGTCTTCCTTCAGTATAGGTCAAAATCATAATAATAAAGATTGATCGTAAATAAAAAACAAAACCACTAAGACGTATTTTTACTTTCACACAGACAATAAAAAAGCACCGCTGCGGTGCTCTTTTAGTAGCCAGAATTTTGACTAGCGGAACAGTACATCCTCTTTATTAAACCATTTAACACAAAACGCGAGTAATGCACCTGCCACAATGACTGTCGCTAAGAAAATTAAACCCACAAGTGTGTAATCGACGGTGCCTTTAATGATTTCTTTGATTGCCAACGCAACGTTTGTCACTGGAATAAAAGCGGTTTTGCTCGTCAGTTCAACATTCGGCATTAAAGCAACCATAATTGGAAAAATGACACCCATGCTTAGTGGTGCCATGTAGTTTTGTGCTTCTTTAAAGGTTCGCGCATAAATAGAAATAGCCAGCGCTAATGACGAGAAGATTGCAGCTATAGGCAATAACAACACAAAAATCAGCCCTAAATCTAATACCGTTAAAGAGCTAAATGCGTTTTTAACAACAGCTAAATCAACAAACGCAATTGCAACCGCGATCCATATTCCCATACTCAATACAGTAATTGTCGTTGTTGCAATCGATGACGCTAATAAAGTAATAAACTTACCAAGTACCAATTGAGTGCGTGTTATTGGTGTTAGTAGCAGAGTTTCTAACGTTCCACGTTCTTTTTCACCAGCACCTAAATCAATCGCAGGATAAGTTGCGCCCATTAATACAAGTGGAATGAGTAAATAAGGAATAAAGCCACCAATTTTCTCACCCAGATTTTCACGCTTATCTGCGGTATCAACCTTTACAACTTTGATAGGCTCGATAATGGCAGCTTGTTGCTGCTCTGATACGCCAAAGCTTAATAATTTGCTAGTACGCAGTTTATCGCCATAGTCTTTAGCAAGCTCTTTAACGCGGTCAAATAAAAAGTTAATTGCCTTTGCATCGTTATAAACAACTTGCCATTCACTTTGCTTAGCGTCGTCTAGTGTTTGCTTTGCGTCTGACGGTAAATAGATACCCATATCGATGGTGCCTGCTTTTACCGCATTAGTGAGATCTTCTACGCTATTAAAGGTTTCGTCGCCTTTATATAAAGTAAAGCTTTTGTGGTAAAACACCTTATCTGTAAACTCTTGCGCGTAGTTACCATTAATAATTGCGTAGGTATGCACTTCTTGCTCGGCCTCAAGTGCCGCTTGCGAGCTAATAAATGCCATAACAGCAAATAACAGTGGGAATATAGCAACCGGAAGAGCAACGACGAATATCAAGGTTTTACGGTCACGTAGCAGCTCTTTTAATTCCTTTTTAAATACTTCAAACATCACGGCTCTCCGTTAAAATATTCATAAACGCTTGGTTTAGCTCTTCGCTTTTACCCGTTTGTTTAAACTCATCTAAGGTGCCATCAAAACAGCTAATACCTTGATTAATTACCGCAACCCGATCGCAAAGTAACGCTACTTCATCTAAGTGGTGAGTTGAGAAAATAACCGGTGTACCCTGCTCTTTAAGGCCACGAATAAAGTTAATAACAGTTTGCGTTGTCATAATGTCTAAGCCAGTCGTTGGCTCATCAAGAATAACCACGTCAGGGTGATGGACAACAGCGCGAGCAATATTGGCCTTTTGTTTCATACCCGTAGAGAGGTTTTCTGCACGTTTATCAATAAAGTTGTGCATATCAAGCAAGGTGAATAGCTCATCACAACGAGCAGCGACCGCTTTTTTACTCATGCCATGTAAACGGGCAAAATATTCTATGTTTTCTTTAACCGTCAAACGTCCGTATAAGCCAGTACTGCCAGACAGAAATCCAATTGATTTACGGCCAACTAATGGCTTTTTAACAATATCGTGCCCAGAGATAGTAATACTACCTTCATCTGGTTTTAAAGCTGTTGAAATCATTCTTAAAGTGGTCGTTTTGCCAGCACCATTTGGACCTAACAACCCTAACACTTCGCCTTTATTACATTGAAAGCTAACGTCTCTTACAGAATGAAAAAACTCTTTATCTTCACGGGGATCTATATTGTCCGTTTTATTTTTTTTATGATCTTTCGTTAGCTTAAACTTTTTCTTAAGCCCTGCGACTTCAATCATGTGCGTTTCCTTCGTTTCGGTCTAAAGTAATCGGTATTACTATAAAAATCTGGATTTTCATTGTCAGTCCACCAACCCGGCACACCTAACAATGGCAGCGGCGATAAATTTTTATTGTCCCGCAAGCAATCATCATTTTTTATCATCTCATAAAGACGTTGATCTAGATACGCATATTGCTCGCTTAAATCTTTACAAAATATGTCATCAGGAACAACAACAAACAAAGCCTTACCTGTTAGGCCGATATAAGGCTGAGTCAGCATTTCGTAATTAGCGTGACCAAACATATATGGCCTAATACTTTGCCCCCATTGTTGTCGCTGCTCAACAAACGCCTGTTGCCATTGGTGGTCGCGTAATAGCTGTTGCCAACTTTGTTCTGTAATTGCAAGCACGACACCACATTCATCAAATAAAGTTAGTGCGTTTCTATGTTTGCTACGCTCTTTTAGACCGTGTAGTTTAATTTCTTCTATATGTTGATGATTGATCAGCGCTTTGGTTTTTGGGAATAAACACCAAATAAATCCGCCAAAAAGGTCGTGCCAATTTTGTTGTCTTGTTGGTACTTGCCCAGTTTCAAAGATAATTTGTTCGTAATAGCGAGTTTCGTCAGCAAATTTTTCATCTTCAACAAAACTAATGGCGGTGCCTTGTGATGTTTGTGCATTCAGATACTGACTAAACCAGTGACATGAAGGCCAATCTGATAGCTTATCTATATTAAATAGTGTTGCTAAATCAGCAAAGGCACCGGTTGTTAAGTATTGTGTAGACCACTGCTCGGGTGCGGTAAATCGTTTCATTGCGTAATATATTAACTTCTTGATGTATTGTGACTAGTTTACCGCAAAAACTGGTTCTCATTAATAGAACCTCATATACTAATGCCACCATAAAACAAAAAAAGAGCTATTATGAAACGCTATTTTCCAGTGACACTCCTTGCAAGTGCTATCATTGCAGGCTGTGCTTCAACAAGTATCACTTCAAATGATGTAGAAAAAGCCTATCAAAGCATTAACTCAGAGCAATTAGCTGAGCATATTAAAGTGTTGGCATCAGATGAGTTTGGCGGCCGTGCACCATCATCAAAAGGTGAAGAGCTTACCCTTGCCTATTTAACTGAACAATTCAAAGCATTAGGTTTTGAGCCGGGTAACGGCGATAGTTTCTTACAAGAAGTACCGCTTGTTTCACTTGAAGCAGATTCAAACATGGTACTGACTATTGGTGGCAAAGATTACCAATACAAAAAAGACATGGTTATGGGCAGTAGCCGCATAAGTGCAAAAGAAAGTATTAAAGACTCAGAACTTGTGTTTGTTGGTTATGGTGTCAATGCACCTGAATACAACTGGAACGACTACGAAGGCCTGGACGTAAAAGGCAAAACAGTTGTCATGCTGGTAAACGATCCTGGTTTTGCGACTAAAAACCCTGATTTATTCACCGGTGATGCCATGACCTACTATGGTCGTTGGACATACAAATACGAAGAAGCGAGCCGTCAAGGTGCAGCAGGTGCAATTATCATTCACGAAACAGCACCAGCTTCTTACCCTTGGTCTGTTGTTGAAAACTCTTGGAGCGGCGAACAATTTGGTTTCCAAAAAGAAAACAACAACATGGATCGTGTTGCTGTTGAAGGCTGGGTAACCACAGACGTTGCTAAAGAGTTGTTCTCGAAAGCCGGTTTAGATTTCGACACCATGAAAGCAAATGCTGCAAAAGGTGCTTACCATGTTGATATGGGCGACCTAACAGCCAGCGTTGAAGTAAACAATACGATTAAAAAGTCAATTTCGTATAACTTTATCGCGACTTTACCGGGTAGCGAAAAGCCAGATGAGCACATCATTTATTCTGCTCACTGGGACCACCTTGGTACAGATAAAACCCGTAAAGGCGACCAAATCTATAATGGTGCCCACGATAATGCGACAGGTACTGCAGGTTTAATTGAAGTGGCAGAAGCGTTTGCAAGTTTACCTGAGCACCCTAGCCGCTCAATGACATTCTTAGCTGTCACGGCTGAAGAGCAAGGTTTACTTGGCTCTAAATATTATGCTGCAAACCCTGTGATCCCAGCTTCTCAAACTGTTGCAAACATCAATATGGATAGCTTGAACTTATTAGGTAAAGTGAAAGATATCAGTGTTGTTGGTATTGGCAAATCAGAAATGGATAGTCTGCTAGAAACAGCTGCAAAAGCACAAGGCCGTACAGTATCTGGCGACCCTAAACCGTCTTCAGGTGGTTACTATCGCTCTGATCACTTTGCGTTTGCAAACATGGGTGTACCAGCAATGTATGCCGGTGGCGGTAGTGAAGCCCTTGATGAAGAAACAGCAAATTACCGTAAGCGTATGAGTTTAGTGCTTCGTGGTTGTTACCATCAACCATGTGATCGTTACCGTGATGAATGGGATTTATCAGGTGCCGTTCAGGATCTTCAGTTATTCTATCAAGTAGGTTTTGATATCTCTGAGCGTAAAGAATGGCCTAAATGGAATGCTACTTCAGAGTTCCAACGCCAATAGATGCAAATGAGATTGATTTTCATTAAAATCTAATTTACAGTGTAACCTGATTAATTTTTAGGTTGCACTGTATGCTCTCATTATCACAAACATCGAGTTTCATTCCTAAAAAAGTGAGGTGTTATATTACGGATAATAAACGCTTGTTTTTACCCCTTCTTTTGCTTGTTGCATTAGTAGTACCAACAACGCGTGAATTTACCCTTCAAGCTTTAAGTGATGCTTTTTTTCAAGTATCAGTATTTGTTGCAGCCACCTTATTAATCTATTACTACCTAATTGATCGCCTTCCTCAGTTACAGCTTAGCTATTTACATGCTAAATCAGGCATTCTAGAAGTGAGTTTTGCTTCAATCTTAGGTGCTTTACCTGGCTGTGGGGGTGCCATTATTGTGGTAACCCAATTTACCAAAAAACAAGCTAGTTTTGGTTCTGTTGTTGCAGTCTTAACCGCAACCATGGGGGATGCTGCTTTTTTGCTATTAGCCACTCGCCCACTTGATGGTTTATTAATGATGTTAATCGGTGTTGCTGTGGGCGTTATTAGCGGTCAGTTAGTTAACACATTTCATAAAGCTGATAAATTTCAACCTGATGAAGCAAGCGAATACACAGAACCGCCGCAGTGCCAACCAAGCGCTTTGAAATTTAGCCGCCCTGTTTGGAAATTGACCCTAGTACCAAGCTTGATAGTTGCCTTTGTTATCGCAACCAATACCGACCTTAGCGTATTCGGTAATAGCGTTAATCAAGGTATCACCCTATTTGGCTCGATTATGGCGTTATTCACTGTAGTTGTATGGGCACTTTCATCTAAAGGCAGCAGTTATAAACAAGTAACCAGTGAAGAGGCTCCTTGTACTCCACCTTCAAAACTAACAAAGGTTTTAATGGACACCCACTTTGTTACGGCCTGGGTTGTCGCCAGCTTTATGCTTTTTGAAATTTTAGTTAATCTGGCTGGTATAAATTTGAGCGTATGGTTTTATGACTACGCATATTTAGCACCGCTGGTGGCTGTAGCCATTGGTTTATTACCTGGTTGTGGGCCGCAAATTGTCGTAATGACACTCTATATTCAAGGCATTATTCCATTTAGCGCGATGGCAGCAAATGCAATTTCGAATGATGGCGACGCCCTATTCCCAGCAATCGCATTAGCACCAAAAGCAGCGCTAATGGCAACTGTGTATTCAACAATACCGGCACTGTTATTCGGTTATGGCTTGTACTTTTACGGAATATAATTTTTGCTTTAGATAATAAAAAACCAGCCGAGGCTGGTTTTTTAATGCTTGCTAATGTTAGCTCATCGCCATCATCATTTTTGCAGGATCTTCTAAGTATGACTTCCACAAATTGTTGAAGCGGGCAATCGTTCCGCCATCAATCACGCGGTGGTCGCCAGACCAACTTACTTGCATAATAGCAGCTGAAATTACATTACCTTGTGCATCAAAACGAGGTAAATGCTGCAGTTTACCTAAAGCAACAATCGCTACTTCAGGTTTATTGATGATCGGGGTTGCAATTGTGCCGCCAATCGCACCAATGTTAGAAATGCTAATAGTGCCGCCTTTCAAATCATCTGGTGAAACACGACCATCACGTGCCGCTTCAGTTAAACGAGTAACCTCATTTGCAACATCTACAATGCTCTTTGACTGACATGATTTAATGTTTGGCACGAGTAAACCAATCTTAGAATCAACCGCCATACCGATGTTATGATCATCAAAGTAAGTCAGCTCACTGCAATCATCATTAACTTGTGAGTTAAGTACTGGGAATTGCTTAATAGCTAATGACAGCGCTTTAATAAAGAACGGCATCATAGTGAGCTTAACGCCCTGTTGCTTATACTGCTCTTTTAACTCGCTGCGCATTGCAATTAGTTTAGTCAGGTCGATTTCATCACAGAATGTAAAGTGAGGAATTGTCGAAACTGAGGCAACCATTTGCTTAGCCATTGCGGCTTTAATGCCTTTAATTGGCTCAACACGACTACCACCAGACACTGCTGTTAGAGTTGCCGCTGGTTCTGCCGCTTTTGGCGCAGCTTGTTGTTGTGTTTCTTGGCTTGGTGTTTCGTTTAAGAAATCTTCGATATCTTGTTTATAAATCCGGCCATTTTTACCAGAGCCTGGTACTTGCGTTAAATCAACATCTAGTTCGCGGGCTTTACGACGAACAGCAGGTGAAGCAACTGCTTTTTTGTTAAGTTGTTTAGTTGCGCTAGATGCAGGTGCTGGCTTTTCTGCAGATTTAGTCACTGCATTTGTTTGTGCTTTAACTACCGCAGAGCTTACATCAGGCTCTGCGCTTTGGCCCGCAATGCTCATTTGAAATAATGGGCTATGAACCGCTGCAATATCACCTTTTTGGTAATAAAGCTTTTTCACTTTACCTGTGTATTTAGCCGGAATTTGCACCAATGCTTTGTCTGTCATTACATCACACACAGCTTGGTCTTCAACGATTTCATCGCCTTTACTCACTAACCACTCAACAATTTCACACTCAACGATACCTTCACCGATATCTGGCAAAATGAAATCTTCTAAGTGCTCACCAGTCTCAGATGGTGCTTCAGTAGCCGCTGGAGCTTGAGCTTCTTCGCTTTGTGTTGGTGCTTCGCCATCAACATCCATTGCAAATAATGGCGCATGGACTTTCGCAATATCACCTTTGGCATAATATAGCTTGCTGATCACACCATCATGGACAGCTGGAATTTGCACAAGCGCTTTGTCGGTCATCACATCACAAATAGGCTGGTCTTCTTTTACAGCATCGCCCTCTGCAACTAACCACTCTACAATTTCACACTCTACGATGCCTTCGCCGATATCTGGCAAGATAAAATCTTTAGACATACTGACTCCTAAAACTCAACTGATTGCTTAATCGCAGCAAGCACTTTTAGTGCATCTGGCACATATTCTTTTTCAAGTGCTAATGGATATGGCGTATCTAGGCCACACACGCGAGCAATTGGCGACTCAAGGTGTAAGAAACACTCTTGTTGAATTGTTGCAACGATTTCAGCCCCAAAACCATTAGTGATTGGTGCTTCGTGGCTAACGACTAAACGACCTGTTTTAGTCACTGATTTAGCGATTGTCTCAACATCCCAAGGTAAAATAGTACGTAAGTCGATAACTTCACAACTAATACCTTGTTCAGCTGCTTTTTTAGCCGCATCTTCAACGATTTCCATCTGCGCGCCCCAAGCAAGCAAAGTGACATCAGTGCCTTCTTGCACAACTTCAGCTTTGCCAAGTTCGATGCTGTAATCTTCTTCTGGTACTTCGCCCGTTGATGCACGGTATAAACGTTTTGGCTCAAAGAAAATAACAGGGTTATCATCTTTGATTGATGCACGAAGTAAGCCTTTTGCTTGATAAGGATTACGTGGCACAACTAACTTCAAACCCGGTGTATGAGCAAAATAGGCTTCTGGTGATTGTGAGTGATATAAACCACCTGCGATACCACCGCCATACGGAGTACGAATTGTTAGATTGCCTACATTAAATTCATTACCACTGCGGTAACGGAATTTAGCTGATTCATTCACGATTTGGTCAAATGCAGGGAAAATATAATCAGCAAATTGAATTTCAGCTAAAGCAGGTGCACCAAACGCCGCTAAACCATTAGCAAAACCTAAAATACCTTGCTCAGTTAACGGTGTATTAAATACACGGTGCTTACCATATTTTTCTTGTAAGCCCGATGTTGCACGGAATACACCACCAAAATAACCAACGTCTTCACCAAAAATACATGCATTTGGATGCTCTGCCATGGTGATATCAAGGGCAGAGTTAATTGCATGAAGCATGTTCATTTTAGCCATTACTTTAATCTCCCAGCAGTTGTTGGATAAGCATCAGGATGCTGCAAAATGTGCTCTTTTAATTGTTCGTATTGTTTTTGCAGTGATGGGATTGGCTTATCATAAACATCAGAAATGAGATCTTCTAATGCTGGTTTTGCTACTTTTTCAGCACGCTTAAGCGCTGCTAAAATTTCTTCACGAATTGTTTCTTTGTCTTTTGCGTCTTGCGCTTCGTCTAACCAACCTTGTTTTAGTAACCAGTTACGGAAACGTTCGATTGGACAGCCTTTGTGTTTAGCTTCTTCGTCTTTGCTGCGGTAGCCGCTTGGGTCGTCACTCGTTGAATGAGCCCCTAAACGATAAGCGATTGATTCAATTAAAACTGGCTCACCATGTTTAGTGGCAATTTCACGTGCTTTTTTAGTTGCAGCATAAACTGCAAGGGCATCAGCACCATCAACACGGATTGTTTTAATACCATAACCGACACCACGAGAAGCAATACCATCCCCTTTAAATTGCTCATCAGCAGGGGTTGAAATCGCATAGCCATTATTACGAGCAAAAAAGATAACTGGCGCTTTGTGAACAGCAGCCATATTCAAGCCCGCATGAAAATCACCTTCTGAGGCTGCACCCTCACCAAAATAACAAATGGTGATGTTATCAATTGTGCTGTTTAACTCACCTGTTTGTGGGTCAATATGGCGAACTTTTTGACCATACGCATAACCTGTTGCTTGCGGAATTTGCGTACCAAGTGGTGATGAAATTGTCATGTAGTTAAGTTCGCGTGAGCCATAGTGAATTGGCATTTGGCGACCTTTACCCAAATCTTTTTCGTTTGAAAACATTTGGTTCATGAATTGGTCAAGTGTAAAACCTCGGTATCGCAAAGCGGCTTGTTCACGGTATTGGGCCATGATCATATCGTTTTGGTCAAGCGCTGCTGCTGATGCGGTTACAGCCGCTTCTTCACCTAAACATTGCATGTAAAAGCTTACACGACCCTGACGCTGTGCTGCTTGCATACGTTCATCAAGTGCTCGAATAAAACGCATTGTCTCGTATAAACGGATTGCGGTTGCTTTGTCGATATCGGGTGCGGTGGCACCTTCATGAATGTCGCCTTCCTCATTAAGAATACTTAATGTAGGGATCGTTAATGCGTGACCATCAATAAATGACAGATCATGATTAATGTTTAGCGATACGTTATTTGGATTACTCATAACCTACCTTCTTTCGTTGTCAGAAACCTACGCCACTGCCCTTATTTGTGTTTATTATCAGCATTTGCTGTAAGGATAAAGTTTGCGCAATATTCAATCTAATTAAATTAAACTGCCGTCACTTTACGTTAACGTAAGTTGTTATTCAACTAATCATAGACGAATAGATGAGAAATGGCTAAAAACGCATGGAAAGTTAACTATACAACAAAATAAACTCTTTATAGTCATATAGTTAACTTAATATAGATGGGTTTTAATGCAGAGATTTTAAATAAAGTTGCTATCAACTTGCATTGGGATAACGGTAAGCAAAGCACGCTGACCTAAGGCTACATCAGCGTTTGGGAAGATAATAGCTTCACCCTCTACCTCCGCTTCATATCTGGTCTGACCATCAATTGCCAATAATTCACCCTTTGCGAAACCGGTGAAGTTTTCTACATCATCAGCAAATGGGAAGCTAAAGTCTTCACACGTACGGTTTATTGTTCTATAAACTGAAAACAACTCAAAATCATCTGCATTAAATTCTTTATAATCCACCTTTTCTTGACTAATTAATGCAGTTAAAGTTTGTTTGGTTTTCTCGAAGTGGCTCATGTCGTTTTCACCAAATGGCTTTACTTGACCAAGCTCTACCGTAAATGAATCAGCACCATGTACAAACGACGAGTAGTAACTAAACGTTGTTGCCGCTGATTTCATCATTAATACTGTGTTTACACCACAGCTGAGTAAAAATTGCAGCTGTGATTTTTTCCACGGTTTTCCATGTAAGAATGGGTATACAGCAAACTTTTCATTTTTAGAGCCACGAATTGCAGTATGAAGGTCATAATGAAAACGCTCACTGTTGTGGTTGCCTCTTTGGAAAAAATCAGAAACAACATCCTCAAGCTGCTTTGCACGAACTCGCTCAGGGTTTGAAGCAATACCTTCTACAGTATGGTGACCGTTAAACAGGCGGTTTAGGTTTTCATCTACAAAGCGCTTACCGATATTAATCGACTTTGGATTACCAAAAATAAACAGCACACGCTGCTTAAGCGGTAGTTGTTCTTTAATAATTGCTCTAATTAATTGGTCACAAATTTCAATTGGCGCCGTTTCGTTACCATGTATCGCACTTGAAAGAACAATATCTTTGTTTGTTTGCTGATTTGGTTGAAATTCAATGATGCCCGTATCATGAACTGTCACAGCAGTGCCATTCTCAAGGGTGAATGCACAAGGCTCAAGTGAAAATTCATTGTTACGGGTTAAGGTTAAAAAGTCGCCATTGTTTTTTAATTCGTCAAGATATGAAGGAATTGAATAGCTCATTGTCCTATCCTAAAAATACGTGAGAGTAGAATACAAAAATGGCTGAGAATCTCAGCCGTTTTAAAAGATAAAAATGAAATTAGCTAATTACTGAATCAACCAGTTTTTTCGCTTCTTTTTCTAGTAACGCTAGATGTTCTTCACCTTTGAATGATTCTAGGTAAATTTTATAGATATCTTCTGTGCCTGATGGGCGAGCAGCAAACCAACCATTTTCGGTAACAACCTTTAAACCACCAATAGCAGCATTATTGCCAGGTGCATGAGTTAGTTTTTGTGTAATAGCATCACCCGCTAAGGTACTGGCAGTTACATCATCTGCTGATAACGCTTTTAGACGCGCTTTTTGCTGTGCATTAGCTGGGGCATCAATACGTTTATAGATAGGTGCACCAAACTCTTGCTCAAGTTCTTTGTATAGCTGTGAAGGTGTTTTACCCGTTACTGCTAATATCTCAGCAGCTAGTAAACCTAAGATAAAACCGTCTTTGTCGGTGTTCCACACCGTACCATCGAAGCGCAAGAATGACGCCCCTGCACTTTCTTCGCCACCAAAAGCAAGTGTCCCCTTGCTTAAGCCTTCAACAAACCATTTAAAGCCTACTGGTACTTCTTTTACTTCACGGTTATTACGTGCAACCACTTTATCAATCATGCCGCTAGATACGAGCGTTTTACCAATTGCAACATCGTTTGACCATTCACGGTTATTTAGTAAGTAGTCAATTGCAACCGCTAAAAAATGATTTGGATTCATTAGACCATCAGGTGTAACAATGCCGTGACGGTCATAATCAGGGTCGTTACCAATACCAATATCGTAGTCATCTTTTAATGCAATAAGATTAGTCATTGCATAGGGAGATGAACAATCCATACGGATTTTACCGTCTTTATCCAAAGGCATGAACGAGAATGTTGGATCAACAGACTTATTTACGACCGTTAAGTCTAAATTATATTTTTCGGCAATCACTGGCCAGAAGTTGATACCAGAGCCACCGAGTGGATCCACACCAATTTTGATTTTTGCATCGCTAATAGCTTTTAAATTAACGATGTTCGCTAAGTCATCGACATAAGGTGTTATTAAATCTTGGTATTTGATAAAGCCAGAACGTGATGCTTTAGCAAACGGAAATAACTCTACAGCAACTAAATCTTCAAGCAGTAATTGATTTGCTCTATCTTCAATCCATTTAGTAACGTCAGTATCAGCAGGACCGCCATTCGGTGGATTATATTTAAAACCACCATCTTCGGGCGGGTTGTGTGACGGAGTTACAACAATACCATCGGCCAATTCATTTGGATTTTCTTTATTATGACAAACAACTGCGTGGCTGATCACTGGGGTTGGCGTATAGTCGTTATTCTCTTGAGTAATTACTTGCACTTCATTCGCAACCAACACTTCAATTGCTGAATTAAAAGCAGCTTCACTTAAAGCATGCGTATCTTTGCCAAGAAACAGAGGTCCAAAAATGTTATTTTCTTTACGATAATCACAAATTGCTTGAGTGATCGCTAATATATGCGATTCATTAAATTTTACATCGAATGAACAACCGCGGTGACCAGACGTACCAAAAGCAACGCAATGCTCTGGGTTTTGTTCAAGATCAGGTTCATTTAAGTAATAAGCAGAGATCAGTTTTGGAACATTTACTAAGCTCTGTTGTGGCGCAGGTTTCCCTGCCTCTGGATGAATCGCCATATTATTTCCTTACCTATTATAAGTAATCACGAATTTTTTCTGCTTCGTCCGCACTATAGCCTAGGCTTAAGGCCACTTCATGAAGCATCATTTTTTTTCTGGTTGTATTTGAATTAGTCATCACCCAATACTCTGTATCGGTGATATTTTTTGGATTCATACTACTGCCACTTTCAAGCAACGCCTCTTTACTTGTTGCAAAATAGACGCGGTCACGGCCTTTAATTTCTAGAACGTTCGCAAAATCTGCTTTGTGTGTTCTGTAAAGCGCAGCCAAGATAAATAAGAAACGACCAACAACACCTTTTTGCATTGCCAGTTCTTCTTTGTTTAACACATTAAACACATTACCTTTGACTTGTTGCGCTGTTGTGACAGTTTCGACTTGTTCAGGTTCATCGTGTTTAGGGGCTGGTTCTTGATCTATTGCTTGTTCAGGTTCAACAACTGGAGATTCTTGTTCAGTTTTGCTAGTTGCTGTTTCAACGGGCGCTAAGGTGCCATCAGAAAGGTTTAATAAACGACGTAAAATAGTGGAAGCGCTCTCACCAATACTTTGCGTGTTGCTAGCTATGTATTGATATAACTCGTCGTCTATGTCAATTTTTTTCATGTTATTCCTGTCTTTACGGGTCACATTATAAAAGTTCTCGATGATTATACCTAAGCTCGCAGTAATTCTCTATGTTTTGCAATTTGTTATTTCGCTAGGCAAAATACTGCCATTAAAATTAGGAGTTGAAAATGCTATTAAACTACCAACAAATGGGTCAAGGTTCAGACGTTGTGTTGATCCATGGTTTGTTTGGCTCGTTAGAAAACCTCAATGTAATCGCAAAAGCCTTAGCTGAAAATTACCGCGTAACGAATATCGATTTACGAAATCATGGTAAATCATTCCACAGCCATACCATGAATTATCATGCTATGGCTCAAGATGTCAGTGAGTTACTTGAACACTTGAACATTAATAAAGCTCACATCATTGGTCATTCAATGGGCGGTAAAGTTGCTATGCAATTAGCCCTTAATCACCCAGCGCTAATCAATAAACTAGTGGTGTTAGATATCTCTCCTGTTGCTAATAACCCTCGTCACAGTGCTATTTTCGCAGGCCTGAATGAAGTAGCCGAGTCGAATGTTGCTGACAGGAAAGCCGCTGATGAAGTCCTTGCAAAGCACATAGATGAAGTGGGTGTACGCCAGTTTTTATTAAAGAGCTTTGCAAAGAACGATCAAGGCCACTACCAATGGCGCTTTAATTTAGCGGTTATATATCAGCAATATGAAAATATTTTAGCTCAAGTTGATGAAAATGATTCTTGTTTATGTGATACTTTGTTCATCAAAGGTAATGATTCAGACTACATTTTAGCTGAGCACCGCCCTGCAATTATGGCGTTATTTCCTAATGCTAAAGCAAAAATAATTCATGGCGCTGGTCATTGGTTACACGCACAAAAACCGCTTGCCGTAAATAAAGCAATTAGCGATTTTTTAGCCACATAAAAGACAGATAAATTTCGCTGTTTTTGATCGTGCGCACTAAATTATTATGAATTTGTGTGGTATAGTACGCGCCGTTTATTTTGAAGGTTTATACGTTGATGGTCAGTCAGTTAATTAACGAATTTGATACCTTAGGGTTGTATTTTGGCTTAGCCGGCATTTTCTTTTTTATTGGAATGGCAATTCAAGACGTCCTTAAAAAAGGTGATGTACCAAAATTTGGCCGATACATCGTTTGGTTAGTGCTATTCTTAGGCTGTTCTGGGTTTATAGCTAAAGGTCTTATTCAAGTCTTTTGGCAAGGCGCAGGTGTGGGCTAGATATGGCAAAATCAGAAACAGATAGAACAACACCCGATTTATTTGAATACGAGAAACGTCCAGGTAGACCTAAAACAAATCCCCTACCTCGCGACATGCAATTAAAAGTAAATAAACGTAATCAAATAAAGCGAGATAAAGCACGTGGTTTAAAGCGTGTAGAATTTAAGGTTTCATCACAGTTATATCAGGCATTAAGCGATATGGCAGATGCGCAGAATATTAGCCGTAGCGCGTTGATTGAAACAATTTTACAAGAAAGATTGGCTATTGATAGATAGAAGGTTTTAAATCCATGTCAAGCGTAGGTATTTTTTTCGGAAGCGACACAGGTAATACTGAACACGTAGCTAAAATGATTCAAAAAGAATTAGGTAAAAAGCTAGTCGCGGTTCATGACATTGCAAAAAGTTCTAAAGAAGAGATTGCTGAATTCGATTTATTGTTATTCGGTATTCCAACTTGGTACTACGGTGAAGCGCAATGTGACTGGGATGATTTTTTCCCTGAATTAGAAGAAGTAGACTTCGAAGGTAAACTGGTTGCAATTTTCGGTTGTGGTGACCAAGAAGACTATGCTGAATACTTTTTAGATGCAATGGGTATGATCAATGACATCGTTACTGAGCGTGGCGCGATTGTAGTAGGTCACTGGTCAACTGATGGCTATGACTTCGAAGCATCAAAAGCATTAATTGATGACAAAACGTTTGTTGGCTTAGGGATTGACGAAGATCGTCAACCTGAACTGACAGAGCAACGTGTAAAAGACTGGTGCGCTCAAGTTTATGAAGAGATGTGTTTAGCGGAACTTGCTGATTAATAACAAGTACTACTCGCATTTACTAGCTGATGTAAAGATGCACAACCAGTTCGTTTTCGTCTAAAAAAACAGCAATCAAACGAATTGTTCTTTGCACTTAGTAACTAGGCACGTTATTCTAACAGTTGCTAATGTGTCGTGTGCATCTTAATGATGCCTAGTATAACTAAATAAATTGAGACAGATTGAATGACTGATCACAACTTGGAACTAAAAAAAGCAGGGTTAAAAGTAACTTTGCCGCGTATTAAAATTTTAGAGATTCTACAATCTCCAGACAATCAACACATCAGCGCTGAAGATGTCTATAAAATTCTATTAGACAAAGGCGAAGAGATTGGTCTTGCAACTGTCTACCGTGTACTTAACCAATTTGATGATGCAGGTATTGTATCTCGCCACCACTTCGAAGGCGGCAAGTCAGTATTTGAATTATCAGGTAGCACTCACCATGACCACCTCGTTTGTCTTAAATGCGGCAAGGTTGTTGAATTTGAAGATGATTTAATCGAACGTCGTCAAGAAGAGATTGCTACAGAAAATGGCATTAAATTAACTAACCACTCTCTTTACCTTTATGGTGAGTGTGAGGACAAAGTTAAGTGTAAAGAATACGCTGAGTCAAATAGTTAATTAGCTGTTTATTTCAGACATAAAAAAACCTGCTTAAAGCAGGTTTTTTTATACCTATTAAAATCAATTAGATGATTTCTAATAGCTCAACATCAAAGATTAGTGTTGAGAAAGGTGCGATTGCAGCACCAGCACCACGCTCACCATAAGCAAGCTCATGCGGTACGTATAAACGCCATTTTGAACCAGTACCCATCATTTGTACTGCTTCAGTCCAACCTTTGATAACGCCACCCACTGGGAATTCGGCTGGTTGACCACGCTCATAAGAGCTATCAAATACCGTACCATTGATAAGTGTACCATGGTAATGCGCACGAATTGTTGAATCTACAGTTGGTTTCTCACCATTGCCTTCAGTAAGCACTTCGTATTGAAGACCTGACTCAGTTACTGTTACTTCAGGACGTTTTGCATTTTCTTCTAAGAAGGCAATACCTTCAGCAGCAAGTACTTTAGCTTCTTCTTCGCGGCGAGCTTGGATTTCAGCATTGATCTTTTCAAAGGCAGCTTGAATTGCTGGGATTTCAACTTGGAAATCATTACCAGTGTATGCGTCTTTCATACCTTCAAATACAGAGTTTAAGTTTAAACCTTCAAAAGGGTTTGCTTTTAATTGCTCACCCATTTGTAAACCAATACCGTAACTTGCTTTTTCAGCGTCTGTTGTAAAATTATCTGACATGTTTAAATTCACGTTTATTTAGTTAAAAGACGTGCCCATACTAACATAAAAAAACAACGAATATCGCTTAGTTTATTGCGTTTGCTCAGTGTTTAAACTAATTCGTTGCTTTATTTTCTCAATGACTAATGTTGCAACCGGTAAACTTATCACCATAGCCAAAATAAAATATGTATCTTTTAAACTCGCCTGCCCCATTAATATTAATGGCACTACGACAAGCCCAACTACAGCGATAAATATTGCCGCAATAACAGGCCAATGTTTGTCGTACTTACCAATTAAATGACCTACGAGTACATTGAAACCAATGCCATACGCAATTGATGATAACAATCCGTAATCTGGTTGTGCATCATGAGCCATAGCAACAAGTACATTAATGCCACTATGATAAAAATAAGAGAAGATACACCAAAGTAAAACATGCTTTATCATTCTTATAGGTGTAGAAGGTGTGCTTGCTGACATTATTTATCTCCAGATAGCAAAAAACCGCCCTGTAGGCGGTTTTTTTAAATAATGGTGGAGAGATAGGGATTTGAACCCTAGAGGGGCTACAAACCCCTGCCGGTTTTCAAGACCGGTGCATTCGACCACTCTGCCATCTCTCCGTACGGCGCGCATAATATTAGTTACCGTGGTCGATGTAAAGCCTTAATTGTAAAAAAACAATAAAAACTCATATTTAGTAATACTGTTTAGGTCGACGCGCAATCATTGAGCAGACAAAACAGACAAGTAAACTGATAAGAGCAAACCCTGCCCCCTGAACAATAACGTCTATTTTGTTTAGATTGTTATTCGGTACTATCACTAATAAAAATGCGGGTAAGCAGGTTAAGGTCAATACATAACAACAAACTTTAAAAGCGCGACCAAAATCAAACCGCTTAGTACTGTGCATCCACCACGTAAGTAACAACAAAAACCCAATAGCAGATAAGCCAAGAAATTGTGGCGCTCTAGTTGAGATAGCCACAAAGAAAGTGACGGCAGCACCTATAATGCCCCATATTGACCAAGCGAACCAATTTTCTTTTTCTCGTAAAAATAAGTTTCCCATTGTCCTCGTCTTCTTTATCGTTATTTTTTAAGACTATCCCTACGTTAACAAAAAACAACCGATTAAAAAACACACTGAAGAATAATTATTTTGTTTTTTGCATCCTAATAATTCTTACACTGCAGCCTAAATTAATTAAACTAACACATGCAAGCTTAATAGCATCTGACTGCATAAATATAAAAAAGTTCCTAATTTTTAAAGTCTCTCAAAAAAAGTATTTGGTTTATGCCTAATAGGCTTTTTAATATCAACTTCAGGAGTACCTAAATATAAGAAGCCAACTATCTCGTCATCAATTTTACAATTTAAAGCTTTTTTGACTGATTCACTTTGAGCAAAATAGCCTGTGCGCCAAATTCCACCTAATCCTTGGGCAAAAGCGGCCTGCTGCATGGCAAGCACTGCACAACCAGCACTTTGAACTTGTTCAATACGTGGCACTTTAGGGTTTTCTTTTACATCAGCAATGGCAATGATAATCATAGGGGCGCGAAGTGGTAGTTCTTTTGCACGATTAACCGTGCGCTCATCTTGATTTTCAGCAACTGCAGCTTGATGATAAATATCACCTAATCTATGCCGAGCATCGCCTTCAACAACAATAAAACGCCAAGGAGCAAGGCAACCATGATCCGGTACTTTTATTGCAGCTCTTTGAATAATCTCAAGCTGTTCTTCTGATGGACCCGGAGCAATAAGACGTGGATCTGATTGTCGAGTTTGTAAAAGAGTTAAAGCGTCCATTTAATTCCTATTAAAACATTAATACAGCGCCTCATTTTATAAAGGCATTAAAGTTCTAGCTTATCATTTATATTCACTTGCAATAAAGAGCTTAGTGCGATTTCTAACAAGCCAATAATCGAGGCTAAAATAGCGACCTCCCCCCGAAAAAAATAAGCTTAGTAGCATCACGAAATAGATCGCTGAAAACTCGATACCATTATTTAAAATTACAGGTTTCCCTTTCGCATAAAGGTATTCCGTATAACCATGAGTCTCTAATAACTCGCGCATTTTAGTTAATCTCTCACCCGCTTCTTTTGAATTGATCAAACTGGCTTCACTTGCAGGAATTGCAAGCCAACTGAGGACTCTTGCAGGGCTGGTACTCGCATCTGTTGGGGTAACGGCAAACCAGCCATTACTTGCGTGTACAGTCGTTGCAGCAACAAGCATAGTTATCATTAAGGGGATTGCTACTAAACGTGTGAACAGACCAAATAACAGCAAAATTCCGCCTAAAAACTCTGTCCATGCTGCTAAAAAGGCCAGTACAGAGGGCATTGGTAGGCCTAAGCCCCATTCACTATTGCCAAACCAAGCGACGATATCATCAGAGGCTAAAAAGTATTGATAAAAATGGGTAACATCACCGCTTAAGGCAAGTTTATTAAAGCCGGCAATGATCATCACTGGGGCTAAGATTAAGCGAATAAATAGGCTGGGTAGTCCATCTAAAAACTGAAGTTTAGTTAAGATGCGTTGGTAAAGAGGTAATAAGTGTGTGATCAACATTGCGGTCTCGTGACTAATTAGATTAATCACACAGACCGCGGGTTTTCTAGTTTACTTTCAATTAAATTTTACGGGCGACTTGTAGAGCTTCAAAAATCGCACGTTTCGCATCAATAGCGGCAGCTAGTTTGGCTCCACCAATAACGTGAACTTTGGCGTTTTCTGTTTGTTTTTCGAATGTTTCTGTATTTGAAACCTGACCAATACAAGCAATCACAGTATCAACATCTAAGATTTGCTCTTCACCTTTAACAGTAATTTTCAAACCTTGGTTGTCAAAGCTAAGGTACTGACACTCAGCAATTTGTTTTACACCATGCTGTTTAGCAACTTGACGATGGATCCAACCCGTTGTTTTACCCAGTTCACTACCAAAACGCCCTGCACTTCGCTTAAGCATGTATATTTGGCGGTTATCTTTTTCAGGTGCAGCATCACATTCAATACCCCATTGAGTTTTGAATTGCTCAATAGTTTGCCCTTTGTGTTCACTTAAAAAGGCAACCATATCAAAACCAATACCGCCGGCACCTAGAATCGCTATTTTGTTACCGAGCTCTACCTCACCGCGGATCACTTCATCATAGGCAAACACACGCTTGCCATCGTTACATTCAATTTTTGCTTCACGAGGTCTAACACCTGTTGCAAACACAACATCATCGTATTGGTTAAGCATGTTTTCTGTAAATTCAGTGCCTAGCTTTAAATCAACATTTAAGCGTTTTAACTCATTAGTAAAGTAATTAAGAGTATGGTTAAAGTCTTCCTTACCAGGTACTTGCATTGCTAAATTAAATTGACCGCCCATCTGCTCTTTACGCTCAATTAGAGTCACTTTATGACCTTTTTCTGCTAAATAGCAACTAGCAGCCAGACCAGCGGGGCCTGCACCAACAACAAGCACTAAACGAGAAGATGACGCTTTTTCAAGGCTATAGTCTAATTCAAAAGCAGCCTGTGGGTTAACTAAGCAAGTCGCACGTTTGTTTTTAAATACATGGTCTAAACAACCCTGATTACAGCCAATACAGATATTGATTTGCTCTGACTTGTTATTTACGTATTTATTAAAAAACTCAGGATCCGCTAATAAAGGACGTGCCATCGAAATTAGATCAGATTCACCCGCTTCTAAAATACCATTGGCTATTTCAGGTGTATTAATGCGGTTTACTGCGATTACCGGTACCGATACTGTATCTTTTAAACGTTTTGATGCCTCTTTAAAGGCGCCTGGTGGTACCATGCTTGCTATTGTTGGAACACGTGCTTCGTGCCAACCAATCCCCGTGTTAAAGATATCAACGCCCGCTTTTTCAAGTGCAAGCGCTTGCTGTTTAACTTCTTCAGGTGTCGAGCCGTTTGGGATCAGATCCATTACAGATAAACGAAATACTATAATAAATTTTTCACTTACTTTAGCGCGTACAGCTTTTACAATATCAATAGCTAAACGCATACGATTTTCAAGGCTACCTCCATAACTATCCGTACGTTTATTAGTATGGTTAGCCATGAACTCATTAATCAAATAGCCTTCAGATCCCATTATTTCAACACCATCGTAACCTGCTTTTTCAGCTAGTTTTGCTGAGTTTGCAAAGTCTTTAATAGTCTTTTTAATTGAGCCTAACGACATTTCTTTAGGTTTATAAGGATTTATAGGTGCTTGAATAGCACTTGGTGCTTGATTAAATGGATGATATGCATAACGGCCAGCATGTAATAATTGTAAGCAAATTTTTCCGCCATGTTGATGCACTGCATCCGTATATGCGCGATGTTTAATCACATCATAAAACGAGTTAAACGTTGAGGCGAAAGGTGATAGCTTACCTCGTAAATTTGGACTGTAACCACCAGTTATAATTAATCCAGTGCCACCCTTTGCACGTGCTTCATAAAATGCGCGCAAGCGTTTACGGTTGTGCCATCCCTCTTCTAAGCCGGTATGCATTGATCCCATAACCAAACGGTTACGAAGTTCGGTATGCTGTAATTGTAATTTTTGTTCTAACATTGTGTGCCCCGTTAACTGGTCGAACCTCTACTTGAAATAGATTCTGCGGTAATAACTTAGAATAATCAACTTTTCGCTAGTAAATATTCTGTAGCAAATTGTCTTTTTAAACACTCTGTTACTATTTAACAGTTAAATTTAAAGTTAATCTAAGCTAAGATGAGTCATTACAAAGCTGTATTGAATTAAGGATTTATTTTGCTAGCAAAGATATTTAAAGGCATTTGGACTGGGATTAACTTCTCCCGCCGTTTAGTCCTAAACATTTTATTTTTATTACTAGTAATACTCTTTTTCGTTGCAATAACAGGTGAAGAAGACAAAGTAAAAGTAGCAGACGGAACTGTGTTGCGCCTCAACTTAAATGGCCCAATAGTTGAAGAAAAAACTTACGTTGATCCTGTAGAAGCTGCGATTAATGACGCAACTATGGGTAAAGAAGCACCATCAGAAATTTTACTTGATGATGTAATCGAAGTTATCAACGAAGCAACCAATGATGATCGCATCACTGTAATGCTACTTGACCTACAAAAAATGCCTAGTGCACACATCAATAAACTTAAGCAAATTACTAAGGCTATTGATGAGTTTAAAGCGGCTGGTAAACAAGTTATTGCTACAGGCTATTATTACACTCAAGCACAATATTATATTGCAGCTCATGCTGACGAAATCTCAATGCATCCATACGGTGGTGTGAGTATCGAAGGCTATGGCATGTTCCCTCTTTACTTTAAAGAAGCATTAGAAAAGCTAAAAGTAACACAGCATATTTTCCGTGTTGGTACTTATAAATCAGCAGTCGAGCCATTTATTCGCAATGACATGTCTGATGCAGCTAAAGAAGCGAACAGCGTTTGGTTAACAGCACTTTGGAATGAATATAAAACAGATGTTGCTGCAAGCCGCCCATTCGATGAAAGCAATTTTGATGAAGATATGGATGTGTATTTAGCTAAAATGCAGGCCGTTGACGGTAACTCTGGTCAGTACGCTTTGAACAATCAATGGGTTGATTCTTTAAAAACATCACAGCAAATTCGCCAACAACTGATTGAATTAGTCGGTGCAGAAGAAACCGGTAAAACCTTTAAGCAAGTCAGTTTCCGTGAATATCTATCATTGGTAAAACCACCTGTTGAATTTGACAACCCAATCACTGAAAAAGTAGCGGTTGTTGTTGCTAAAGGCACTATTGTCGATGGCGAACGTAAAGCCGGTGAAATCGGTGGTGATTCTACAGCTGCCCTACTTCGTAAAGCTCGTTTAGATGACAAAGTAAAAGCAGTGGTATTACGTATAGATTCAGGCGGCGGCAGTATGTTCGCATCTGAAGTTATTCGAGCTGAAGTTTTAGCTCTGAAGGCTGCTGGTAAACCGGTTATTGCTTCTATGAGCTCGGTAGCAGCATCGGGTGGTTACTGGATTGCCTCTGCCGCCAATGAAATTTGGGCTGCACCTAGCACAATCACAGGTTCAATTGGTGTGTTTGGTACGTTCATGACATTTGAAAATACTATGGCTGAACTGGGTATTTATTCAGATGGTGTTGCGACAACAGATCTTGCAGGCTTCTCAATTGCGCGACCGCTTGATGAGAAAATGGCAGATATTATCCAACTAAGTGTTGAAAATGCATATAAACGCTTTTTAGATGTTGTGGCTGAAGCGCGCAATATGACACCTGAACAAGTAGATAAAATTGCTCAAGGTCGTGTATGGATTGCAACACAAGCAAAAGAGCTTGGTTTAGTTGATAAACTGGGTGACAAGCAAGATGCAATTGAAGCTGCCGCTGAACTAGCTAAACTTAAGCATTATGATGTTAAAACCATCAAACAATCGCTTACACCGCAAGAGCAAATGCTTCAAGATATCTTTGGTACAGCAGCAGTTAAAAGCTTCTTTGCTAAGTCTGATTCATCACAATCAGTATTGGCTACACAAGCTAATTTACAGAGCCTGATCAAGCAACTAAGTAGTGAAATTGACAATCTTAAAGATTACAACGATCCACAAGGCGTATACGCTCGTTGTTTGGTGTGTAATGTAATTCAATAAGTTACTTAGCAATTCAATTTTAGGTATACTAGGCCCAGTTATTTAACTGGGCCTTTTTTATGAAACGTAAACGTATATATATCGCCTACACAGGTGGTACCATCGGGATGAAAAAATCGAGCCGAGGCTATGTACCGGCTGAAGGTTTTTTAACCGAAACTGTGGTCAATAATGCAGAATTTAATCGTGACGAAATGCCTTTGTTTGATATTCACGAATATTGTCCACTGATTGATTCTTCAGATATGTCACCTGCCCACTGGCAACTAATTGCTGACGATATTAAGAGTAAATACCAAGACTATGATGGCTTTGTGGTTCTGCACGGTACAGATACTATGGCTTATACCGCTTCTGCCCTGTCATTTATGTTCGAGAACCTGACAAAACCTGTGATTGTCACAGGCTCGCAAATTCCGCTTTCGCAGCTTCGTTCTGATGGCCAAGTCAACTTACTCAATGCAATGTATTTAGCAGCTAATTACCCGATTGCTGAAGTAAGCCTATTCTTCAATAACCAATTATTCCGTGGTAACCGTGCAACAAAAGCCCATGCTGATGGCTTTGATGCATTTGCCTCTCCGAATCTTGAACCTTTAGCATTGTCAGGAATTAATATTCAACTTATCAAAGGCCAGTTAAGTCCTTACGTTGATAATGCACTGCAAGTTTCCAATATTACTCCACAGCCTATTGGCGTACTTTACTTATATCCGGGTATCAGCCCTGAAGTGGTAAAAAGTTTAGTAAACGACAATATAAAGGCCTTGGTGCTCTTGAGTTTTGGTGTGGGTAATGCGCCACAAGACTCTGCATTTATAGATATTCTGAATGATGCAAGTAAGCGCGGTATGGTGATTGTTAATTTAACGCAATGTTTAAAAGGCCAAGTGAATATGGGCGGCTATGCCACAGGGAATGCTTTGCTTAATTGCGGTGTTATTAGCGGCTATGATATGACATTAGAAGCCTGTTTGACCAAGTTGCACTACTTATTTAGTCAAAAACTTGAAGTAGAAACAATTCGACACTTGATGCAAGATAACCTTCGCGGCGAGTTAAGCCGTTAAAAAAAGGCACCAATTGGTGCCTTTTTTAGTTTTTTGATGATTAACGAACTTTTTCGTCAATCTCAACTAAGTCAGTTAAATGGCATATTTCACCGCTGTGGGTTTTAATGCCATGTTCACCAAAGTAATCTCGTTGTGCTTGCACAAGGTGACCATTGCTTGGTGTCGTTAACGTCGCAATGTAAGTTTGCGTAGCTGTTAATACAGGGAAAGCAAGACCAGACGCAACCGCTGCACCTGTCACTTTACGTAAAGCCGCTGACTCACGCTGCATAGAATCAATAAATTCTACACCTTCAGCAACGTTGTCTAAGTAATCAGCACGGATAATACAACCTGCGCGCCATGTTTGTAGCGTTTTAGAAAGATCAACTTTCCACTGATGAGCGCGTGACGCACCTTTGATAAGTGCTAAACCTTGACGATAAGCAAGTAAACTTGCCAGAGTGAATGCATCTTTTAGCTCAGCTAAGTCTAAATCAACTGTGTCAGTTGCTTTAGCAGCGTAAGTCATTTCTTTAGCAGCATGCGTATCACAAGTATTTGTTAAGTGACGTGCTTGAACAGCTGCCACTAATGATGGTACAGCAATACCAAGCTCTAGCGCATTTTGCGCAGTCCATAAACCAGTGCCTTTAGCGCCAACCTTGTTGTCGATTAAATCAACTAGCGGTTCACCTTCTGTTGTTTCGAGGCTCAAGATATGGCTTGAGATTGACAGTAAGTAGCTATTTAATGTGCCTTCAGACCATTCATTAAAAATGTCAGCAACTTCTTTTGGTGAACGATTCGTGCCTAAACGCAATAATTGATACATTTCTGCAATTAATTGCATTAACGCATATTCGATACCGTTATGAACCATTTTCACAAAGTGACCACTTGCAGATTGGCCTACACGAGCAAAGCATGACTCACCTTTATAGCTTGCAGCTACTTTTTCAAACCACGGCTCAACACGCTCCCAGCCGCCTTCTGAACCACTTGCCATCATAGCTGGGCCGTGACGAGCACCTTCGGCACCGCCAGAAATACCCATAGTGGCAAATTCAAATTTGTTTTGATATTTAAGTTTACGGCTTATGCCGTCTTTATAGTTACTATTGCCGCAATCTACGATAATGTCATCACTGTCAACGCCTGCTTCTGCAAGCTCTGTACATACTTTATCAACCAATTCACCAGCAGGAACTAAAAGTAGAATCGAACGAGGCGGCTCTAAGCGTCTAACCATATCATTTAAATCAGACACAATATGTAAACGGTCTGCCAAACCTAGTGCTTTCGCACAGCTTAGTAACTCGGCACCCGCATCTGGGTTTTTATCATAAGCTACTAATGTCAGCCCTTTTTCAATCAGGTTGAGGGCAAGATTTTTACCCATAACGCCTAACCCTACTAATGCAACTTGCATTTAGTGTCCTCCTCGGTAACAACTATTGGTTAGTTAATCAAAATAAATACGCGCGCATTATACCCAAGCAGCCCAAAAATGCGAGTTTCCGAGCTAACTTGCTATAAATCTATAAAAGGCACGCAGCAAGCTGGGGTTAGTATATCAAATTAATAAGGGCATCGGACCAGATTTTTATAATACCCTTTAAAAAGGTATGTGTATTGACGCTACCTGACACCGGTGTCATAATAGCGTCATTAATGCTTTGTAAACTCTGTATTTAATACAAAGAGCCAGATACTCATACGTAAAAACAATGATTTTTTACTTATGAATTCTGCATTAAGCTTAATTTGATTCATTTATATGCTATTAAATAAGCACAACATTTTAATAGATAACCATCAATTCGCTTAATATTTTTAAGCGCACAGGAGAATTTGATGCTAAGACGCACTAAAATTGTTGCGACACTTGGGCCGGCAACCGATCGCGATAACAACTTAGAAAAAATCATTCGTGCAGGTGCAAATGTGGTTCGTTTGAACTTCTCACACGGCGTAGCACAAGATCACAAAGACCGCGCACAAGCAGTTCGCGATATTGCAAAGCGTTTAGGCAAGCACATTGCAATTCTTGCTGATTTACAAGGCCCAAAAATCCGCGTATCTACGTTTAAAGACGGTAAAGTAAACTTAGCAGTTGGCGCTAAATTTACCTTAGATGCAAAAATGGAAAAAGGCCAAGGCGATGTAAATGCTGTAGGTATCGATTATAAAGAGTTACCAAACGATGTTAAATCAGGTGACTTACTGTTATTAAATGACGGCCTTATCCAACTGACTGTTGATAGCGTAGATGGTCATTTAGTTCACACCACAGTAACTGTGGGTGGTGTACTTTCTAACAATAAAGGTATCAACCGCTTAGGTGGTGGTCTTACGGCTCCGGCATTTACAGATAAAGACAAAGAAGATTTAATCACAGCCACAGAAATTGGTGTTGATTATATTGCAGTATCATTCCCACGTAGTGGCGATGACATGCGCTATGTTCGCTCATTAGCAGAAGCTGCTGGTTCTAACGCGCAGCTTCTTGCCAAAATCGAACGTGCAGAAGCTGTAGAAACAGTTGAAGCAGTTGATGATATCGTACTTGCTTCTGATGCTGTTATGGTTGCTCGTGGCGATCTTGGTGTTGAGATTGGTGATGCTGCCCTTGTTGGTAAACAAAAGCTAATTATTAGCCGCGCACGTTCACTAAACCGTACTGTGGTAACAGCAACGCAAATGATGGAATCAATGATTGATAACCCGATGCCAACACGCGCTGAGGTTATGGACGTTGCAAATGCGGTTCTAGATGGCACTGATGCAGTAATGTTATCTGCTGAAACAGCAGCTGGTGACTACCCTGAAGAAACCGTTGCTACTATGGCCCGCGTATGTTTAGGTGCTGAGTCTCAAAAAGAAACTCACGTTTCTAAGCACCGTTTAGACAGCCGCTTTTCATCTAATGCTGAATCAATTGCACTGTCTGCTATGTATGCAGCAAACCATCTTGATTCTGTAAAAGCGATTGTGACACTGACTGAATCAGGTAGCACAGCTAAGTTAATGTCGCGCATTAGTTCTGGCTTACCAATTTACTCATTATCACGTCACGCTAGCACTTTAGGTCAAACTGCATTGTATCGCGGTGTTTACCCTGTGTTTTTTGATTCAACTAAGTGTGAAGATGAAAATATGGTTCGCGAAGCACTCAATACATTAGTAGAACTTGGTTCTTTAAGCACCGGAGATACTGTGATTTTAACGCACGGTGATGCGATGGAAACTATTGGTGCTACCAATACAATGAAGATTGTGACAGTTTAAACTGTTGCAATCACTGATTAAAAAAAGGCGCATTGATTGCGCCTTTTTTATCTTTAACTTATTATGAAAGCTTATTAACTTGCTAGTGCAGCTTTTACTTTGTCACGATAGCTGCGGCTAACTTTTAACTCTTGCCCATTATCGAGAACTAACAAGTACTCCCCACTCACCTGAGTGACGAGTTTACTAATTTGTTTGGTGTTAACAATAGCACTGCGGTGAACACGAACAAACAGTTGCGGATCTAACTCTTGCTCTAGCTCTTTCATGGTTTTACGTAAGATATGAGTTTGGCCATCTTGGCAATGTAAACACATATAGTCACCTGCAGCATCAACCCATTGAATTGTAACAACAGGAACACGAACAATTTCGCCCTGCTCTTTTACTGCCAGTGATTCAGGATAACGACGATCTGCAAGGCTATCGCCTGTCGCAAGCTTTTTCAAAATTTCTTCACAATTGTTGCCAGTAATACCAGCCACAAAGCTTGCTAGTTTCTTCTTATGGGCGTTATCTTGCTGTGTTTTTAAATAAGTATGCACTTTTTCTACCGCCTGTTTTAGTCTGTTGTCATCGACTGGTTTAAGAATATAATCCAATGCATGAATCTCGAATGCTTTTACCGCAAACTGATCAAACGCAGTTACAAACACAATGGCAGGCAATGGATTAACACTTTCGCTTAAAGCGCGGGCCACTTCAAAACCATTCATATTTGGCATTTGAATATCTAAGAATACCAGTTCTATATTCCCTGATAAGCACTCATCTATTGCTTCTTGACCATTGCTACATAAACGAATTACTTCTATGTCTTCAAATTCAGAAAGTCGAACGGCTAAGCCTTTCCTTGCAAGCGGTTCATCATCAACGATCAAAGTTCTAATTTTGCTCATTTCTTAACAGCCTTTTCAAACGGAACGCGCAGATTTACTTTTAATCCACTTGGCGTATTGTCAGAGAGAACAAACGAGTAGTTGTTCTCATAAAGTGTTTTTAATCGATCCTGAGTGTTAGCTATACCAACCCCTTGAGAATTAACAAGCTGACCATTTTTAAGCTCAGTGCCAGGACCATTATCGCCTACTTCCAATAATAATTCATTTGCAAAAACTTGTGCCTTAATATCAATGACCCCGCCCTCGTTGAGTTGTGCTATCGCATACTTAATGGCGTTTTCTATCAACGGCTGGAGAATTAAACTTGGTACTAAGGCTTTTTTTGCTTGTTCGCTTACATCAACGTTAATTTGTAAACGCTCATCAAAGCGTACTTTTTCAATTTCTAAGTACAGCATTAATGCATGAATTTCTTGCTCTAATGGAACTTTTTTAATTGGATCTGTATTGAGTGTATAACGCAAGAAATCACTTAATTTAGACACCATTAAATTAGCATCTTTATTCTCTTTAACCAAAATAAGTGTAGAGATTGCATTAAGCGTATTAAATAAAAAGTGCGGATTAAGCTGATAGCGTAGCATCTTAAGTTGTGCTTCGTGAGCCATTGTTGTCGCTTTTAAAGCCTTTTGACGTTCACTTTGCAATAACTGGTAATACTTAATACCAAAATATAATCCACTCCAACAAAGGATAATATAGACTGAATCTAAACCTTGCTGAAAGTAATAAAACCACTCATTTGGGCGATAACCATGGCGATATATCTCCCATAAATTAAATTTTTGTACTACAGCCCAAAGTGTGCCCGTTAAATAAGAGGCACCAAATACTACTAACATGAGTACCCAAGGCGAAGCATTCCACACTTTGCGATACATGTAGCGTAAAGGCACTGTCATTAAACAACCAGCATAAGCATTTAATACAATGACAAACACGTAAATATCACGCATTTCAAATACTTTAGAGCCGATGTAATTAACTAACGCATACCCTATCCAGCCTGCAATTTGCAAAACCCAGAAAAAACGTTGTCGATTATCAACTAATGATTGCCAATTCAAAATATCAAGTTACCTTACAAACTTATAGTTATTATACCGATAGACTGTTATACAAAGCACTGCCGCCTATCTTAATTTTTTATAGCCTTAACGCATAATTCAGGTATAAAAAAAGCGAAGACGACAGCCGCCTTCGCTTTTTAAACATTGTCTATTTAAGCTAACTTATCAGAAGCTACCTTATAATGCGGATCCTCGATCACGTTTACTTCAACTAAATCACGCGCATTATGCAGAAGTTGGATACAATCAGGGCTCAAGTGGCGTAAGTGCAATTTCTTGCCCGTTTTAGCATATTTATCTGCTAAGTTATCAATTGCCTCAATCGCACTGTGATCTGCTACTCGGCTATGCTTAAATTCGATGATCACATCCTCAGGGTCATTTTTAACATCAAATAACTCAGCGAAGTTTTTCACTGAACCAAAGAATAATGGACCATGAAGTTCGTATACTTTTGAGCCTTGCTCATCAATATAATTGTTTGTGTAAATATGTTTTGCATGCTGCCAAGCAAATACCAGTGCCGATACAATAACACCAACACATACCGCAATAGCAAGGTCAGTAACTACCGTTACACCCGATACAAGAACAATCACAAAGGCATCAGACTTAGGCACACGCTTCATCATCTTAAAGCTTGCCCATTCAAACGTACCAAGAACAACCATAAACATAACACCGACAAGTGCAGCCAGTGGGATCATTTCAATTAGACTTGCAGCGAAAATAATAAACGCTAGCAGCAATAATGCAGCACTGATACCAGATAAACGTGAACGACCACCAGAGTTAATATTAATCATTGACTGACCGATCATCGCACAACCGCCCATCGCTCCAAAGAAACCGCAGGTAATATTCGCAGCACCTTGACCGATACACTCTTTGTTACTGTGACCACGTGTTTCTGTTATTTCGTCAATTAAGGTTAATGTTAGTAATGACTCGATTAAACCAATTGCCGCAAGAACAAGCGCATAAGGGAAAATAATTTTTAATGTTTCTAGGTTAAATGGCACCATAGGGATGTGGAATTGTGGTAAACCACCGGCAATAGTTGCTTGCTCATTACCCGTCATACCTTTTAAGAAATCAAGAACGGTACGCGCTTCTAAGTCAAAACCAATTACCAATCCTGTAACTGTGACAATTGCAACTAATGAAGAAGGCACAGCCGTAGTCAGTTTAGGTAAAAAATGGATAATTGCCATTGTAAGTGCCACTAAGCCAAGCATAATATACAAGGCTTGACCTTCCATCCACTGCTGCCCTCCCATGCCATCAGGTACTTTGAACTGACCTAATTGTGCTAAGAAAATAACAATAGCTAGACCATTAACAAAGCCGAGCATAACGGGATGCGGAACCATGCGAATAAATTTACCAAGTTTAAAGACACCCGCTAAGACCTGCAGAATGCCCATTAAAAGCACGGTCGCAAATAAATATTCAACTCCGTGATCTAATACTAAACTTACCATTACAACGGCTAATGCGCCGGTAGCACCAGAAATCATACCTGGACGGCCACCAAAAATAGCGGTGATCAAACCAACAATAAAGGCAGCATACAAACCGACTAAAGGCTCTACATTAGCAACAAAAGCGAATGCAACAGCTTCAGGCACCAATGCCAGTGCGACCGTCAAGCCAGATAAAATATCATTTTTAGCAGAGCTTGGCGCTTTGCTGAGTAAGTTAAACATTAAGTTCCTCTTTGTAGTGAATACGTTTCGGCAAGGCGCGCAATTCTAGCAAAAAGCAGAAAAGTTAACAATTATTAACAACAAAACGGTCAGTACTGTTAAGTACTAACCGTTTTTAACTGTTATCAATCGTAGTAAATAAAAACTAAAGTGGTAAAGACGTACTACGTTTAACACACGTCATAGTGACATTAGAATGAACTTCTTGTACAAACTCTAGGTTTAACAGGTTATCGCGAACAAATTGCTCATAGCCTTCAATACCTTTAGAGATAATACGAAGCATAAAGTCCATTGTGCCAGCCATACTGTAACACTCAGTGACTTCGTCGTAGCTCATAATTAATCGTTCAAACTCAGCTAAGTTTGTTCTGCCGTGATTTGATAAACGAACATGGGCATAGACTAACATATCAAAGCCAAGCTTTTTCTCATCAAGCAAAGCAACTTTACCTTTGATGTAGCCATCTTGCTCAAGCTTAGCAATACGACGCCAACATGGCGATTGAGACAAACCAACTTTATCGGCAATCTCTGCCGTTGATAAGCTAGCATCTTGCTGTAATAATGCCAAAATTTGGCGATCTACTTGGTTAAGAGACATTTTATTTCTTTTTCTTTAAGATTATGGGTTAAATTATATAACTGATTTAAAAAACAGTCTGCTTATTTTCTACTACTTATGCAATGAAATTGCAATTTTAGCCATACTTACCACTGATAAAAGGGTTTGTTTTTCGCTCATGGCCTACCGTAGTGTTTGGACCATGACCCGCTAAGATAACAACATCATCAGTCAGCGTAAGTATTTGTGACTGAATAGATTCAATTAACTGACTGCTATTACCCTTAGGGAAGTCAGTACGTCCAATTGAACCTTGGAAAATTACGTCGCCGACAACTACCTGCTGTGACTGTTCATGGTAAAACACAACATGGCCTGGTGTATGTCCTGGGCAGTGGCGAACAGAAAGCGATAGTTGACCCACTTCTATCGTATCGCCGTGGCATAACCACTTTGTAGGATAAAATGGTTCGATAGCATTAAAACCGAACATTTGTGCTTGCATAGGAAGTGCATCAAACCAAAATTGATCATCAATATGCGGGCCGATAATTTCAACATTATAATGCTCAGCTAGTTCTTTAGCGGCGCCAACATGATCTAAATGCCCATGAGTAAGATATACCGCAACCAGTTTACATTTTAATTTCGTCAGCTCAGTGATAAGTTTTTCTTTATCACCGCCGGGATCAATTAATGCAGCTTGATTACTCTCGGTGCAAATTATAATACGACAATTTTGTGCAAAACCAGTCACCGGAACTGTCACTACTTTCATATTACTGTCCTTGTTCAGATTGCTAAAAGCTCATAAGAATTGGGTATTTTAAATAAGCTTGATCATAAAATGGCGTACGCTCATAAAGCCAATCTAGGCGCGCTTGTGGGTCATTTGCAAACTGCTTGTCCTCACGTATTTTTTGGTCAAACTCTAACGCCAAGGCAGGCTTTTCTTTAAGCATCTGTCTTGCGTAAGGCATCAATGCATAATTTTCAACATACTCAGTCCGCTGAAAAATAGTATTGAAGTCTCCCCAAGCAAAGAATGAATCTGGCGCTTCTGGGTGCAGTAAGTGAGTAGCAAGTTCAGAGTATGGTTGCTCAGTCGATACTTTATACCAACCTAACATATTTAGGTTGTCTACTTTGGTATAATCAAAGCTAGCATCAACCCTAAAACGTCCCTCAAAAGGCGCTTTGGCAAAGCTGTAATCTTTCACAATTGCTTGAGTTAACGGTACAGATACGTTTTCAGTAACTTTATCAACCTTAATACCATGCAACTTTAACTTTTCAATAATGTGACTGTACGCTGGTGGAATGTAAAACGCGCTTGGCACATTAACAGTCTTTTTAACTTCTTTTTGCCAAAAAATAGGTAACGCGTCATAGTCTTTAGGCTGACCTAAATACTTAACCTCAGATTGACCAGAAAGAGCACTTTCAGAACGACTGTACGCAATTCCTTTAAATTCAATAGTGTCTGGTTGTTTTGCATATCCACGTTCAACAACTAATTGCGTTGGTTTGAAATCAAGCTCTTTTCTAACCGCCTCATTTAGTGCTTTATCGTTTGCAGCTAAGGCATCAATTGCACCATCAATGAAAACATAAGTACCTAATACACGCTGCTTATAGGGCTTTAATGAATGGTTCTCAACCAAAATCGTCGGTAATGAACGCAAGTCACCCCAGCCGTTTGAAAAGCGTGGTGTGGCAACCCAGCCAGCTAGCCCTTTCTTAAATTCGCGCTTATCCATCACAAACACAAGAGGTCCTGGTATGTGCCCTGCCTTTTCAAGCTTCGCATCTATTACAGGCCTAAACAGATTATCTAATGCCTCAGACACACTTGGTGATTCACTTGAAAATACAGGGTTATAGCCATACGTGACATCGTATTGATAATCAGCACCATCGGTTACATGAACATCAACGTATAAATCTGGCTTAAACTGATTGATCACCTTCATCACACCACGAACTTCTGGGGTATCAAGCTTTGTGTAATCACGATTCAAGTTTAAATTTAGACCGTTTGTTCTAAAACCCATTTCTACTGGGCCACGCTGATTAATACGGTTATATTGACTACTACGCTCGTGACCGTCTACGTTTAAAATCGGTATAAACAGAATATTAACTTTGCTCAAGATATCGCGACGTTTACCCGTGGCAATATCGCGTAGCAGCATAAACATGGCATCTTTGCCGTCAATCTCGCCACTATGAATGCCCGCTTGAATAAAAATCGTAGGTTTAGTGTCTGCAACTAGCTGCTCTGCATCAAATAACCCCTGCTCATTTGCGACTAACATTTTCACTGCACGACCTGCACTACTAGTAGCGATGGTCTTTAATTTAAATTGAGTTGGGTTAGCAGCAACTAAACGGTCAACAAATGCCATTGTCTCATCATAATTAGGAGACAAAGTACCATCACTTAACTCGAACTCTGTCGTTAATGGCCCTTTTTCTTGTAGTAATGACACACTGTTTCCGTGCCATGGCATTAATGGGGGTAAGTGGCTGTCTAACGTTACTACAGCAGATAAAAACACTAAACTCGCAAACATATCACTCTCAAGTGCGGAACTTATTCTAATACCTGAAATTATACCAACTAATTATTATGGATTGCGTAAACTGCGGTGATTCAACAAAAAAATGGAGCAAATGACATGCTAGCTAGCATCTATAATGAAGTAATGAGTGATTTTTAGGATCAAAAAAAGGAGCACTAGGCTCCTTTTTAAACTGTATTAAAAGCGAAATTAAGCCGCTAGGCCTTCTTTTGCTTTTGCAACAAGCGCTGCGAATGCAACTTGGTCGTAAACAGCGATATCTGCAAGGATCTTACGATCGATTTCTACAGATGTCTTTTTAAGACCATTGATAAAACGGCTGTATGAAAGACCGTTTTGACGAGCTGCTGCATTGATACGTGCAATCCAAAGTTGACGGAAAGTACGTTTCTTAGCACGACGGTCACGGTAAGCGTATTGACCCGCTTTAGTAACTGCCTGGAAAGCTACGCGGTAAACACGTGAACGTGCTCCGTAGTAACCTTTAGCTTGTTTTAAAACTTTTTTGTGACGTGCACGTGCGATAACACCGCGTTTAACTCTTGCCATTTCTGAAGACTCCTATTAAGCGAATGGTAACATACGTGAAACTAGACCATGGTCATTCTTATGAACCATCATCTTAGGACGTAAGTGTAATTTACGCTTAGAAGTTTTCTTAGTCAGAATGTGACGAAGATGCGCTTGTTTACGCTTGAAACCGCCTGAAGCAGTTTTCTTGAAACGCTTAGCCGCGCCTCTGTGAGTTTTTAGCTTATAAGCCATTGCAATAACTCCAAATGTATTGCTTAAAACATTAGCAAGCAGGCGAGAGATATATAAAATAGCTCTACTTTATAAGGCCTAACTTACTGCCATAATCCGGTGAAGGTTCATTGCTATTGCTTTGCAACCTTACTTTAAACCGGTTATTTCAGGTGAACAGTAAACTGTTACTTGCAGACCTGAAATAAAATCGGTGCGTAATATAACCTGTTTATTGCTTTTTAGCAATAGGGGCCATCATCATAACCATTTGACGACCTTCAACACGATTAGGGAATGATTCAACTTGTGAAACATCTTCTAAATCGGCTTTAACACGGTTTAATAATTCAATACCAATTTCTTGGTGAGCCATTTCACGACCACGGAAACGGATGGTGATTTTAGCTTTATCACCCGCTTCTAAGAACTTACGCAAGTTGCGAAGCTTAACCTGGTAGTCACCTTCATCCGTACCTGGACGGAACTTGATTTCTTTAACCTGGATCTGCTTTTGCTTTTTCTTTTGTTCTTTTAGTTCTTTGCTTTTTTCAAAGATGAACTTACCGTAGTCCATAACCTTACAAACAGGTGGCTCAGCATTAGGACTGATTTCTACAAGATCTACACCCGCATCATCAGCGATAGCTTGCGCCTCTTTTAATGACACGATGCCAGCTTGCTCGCCGTCGATGCCAATTAAACGAACTTCTTTAGCTGTAATATCTTCGTTGATACGATTTTTTTGAGCTGTTTGTTGCCCTTTCTTGCCGCCTCTAATGGTACGATCCTCCAAGAATATAAAATAAAAAGCGTGTAGTTGGCTGTTTGTTTTGCCCTACACGCTCATGATTTATTGTCGATTTTTAATTTCTTCGCTTACTTTTGCAATGAAATCATCAACACTAAATTTGCCTAGGTCTTCACCTGTGCGAGTGCGTACTGCCACTTCTTGTTGTTCAACTTCTTTATCGCCAACAACAAGTAAATATGGAATACGTTTTAACGTATGTTCACGGATTTTAAAGCCAATCTTCTCATTTCTCAAGTCAGCAGCGGCTCTAATTCCAAGTTTATTTAATTTTTGTACAATTTCTTGCACATAATCAGCTTGTTTATCGGTGATGTTCATAATCACAACTTGCTTTGGTGCAAGCCATGTTGGGAACAATCCAGCGTATTCTTCAGTTAGAATGCCGATAAAACGCTCAATCGAGCCTAATATAGCACGGTGAATCATCACTGGTGTACGACGTTCGTTGTTTTCTGCAACATAAGTCGCACCTAAACGGCCTGGTAATGCAAAGTCTAGCTGTACAGTACCACATTGCCAAGCGCGGTCTAAGCAATCATAAAGCGTGAATTCGATTTTAGGGCCATAGAATGCGCCTTCACCTGGTAGGTAATCAAATTCAATGTTGTTCGCTTTTAATGCATCGGCTAACGCTAACTCAGCTTTATCCCACATTGCGTCTTCACCGATACGTTTTTCTGGACGAGTTGATAGTTTTACAACAATCTTCTCAAAACCAAACGTCTCGTATGTATCGTAAACCATTTTGATACATGATGATACTTCATCCATGATTTGCTCTTCTGTACAGAAGATATGTGCATCATCTTGGGTAAAGCCACGTACACGCATTAAACCGTGTAAAGCGCCTGATGGTTCATTACGATGACAACAACCAAACTCAGCCATACGTAATGGTAGATCACGGTACGATTTTAAACCTTGATTAAAGATTTGTACGTGACCTGGGCAGTTCATTGGTTTAATTGCATATTCACGCTTTTCAGATTCAGTTGTGAACATTGCATCTGCGTATTTATCCCAGTGGCCTGATTTTTCCCATAAACCACGGTCCATCATCAATGGGCCTTTTACTTCTTCGTAATCATACTCACGTAATTTTTCACGAACAAAGTCTTCTAGCTCACGGTAAATGCTCCAGCCATCGTTATGCCAAAACACCATACCTGGCGCTTCTTCTTGCCAGTGCCATAAGTCAAGTGCTTTACCAATACGACGGTGGTCACGCTTTTCAGCTTCTTCTAAGCGTTTTAAATATGCTTTAAGTTGCTTTTTATCCGCCCATGCTGTGCCGTAAATACGTTGCAGCATTTTGTTTTCTGAATCACCGCGCCAATATGCACCTGCCACTTTCATAATTTTGAAATGTTGGCAGAACTTCATGTTTGGTACGTGTGGACCACGACACATGTCGATGTATTCTTCGTGATGGTATAAACCAGGACGGTCATCTTTTGCAATGTTCTCGTCTAGGATTTCCATCTTGTAAGTTTCACCGCGTGCTTCAAATGTATCACGCGCTTCTTGCCAGCTTACGGTCTTTTTAACCACATCGTAGTTTGTTTTAGCAAGTTCAAGCATACGCTTTTCAATTGCATCTAAATCATCTTGGCTTAAAGAATGATCCATATCGATATCGTAGTAAAAACCGTTATCAATGGTTGGACCGATAGCCATTTTCGCTTCAGGGAAAAGTTGCTTAACTGCATGACCAATAAGGTGCGCACAAGAGTGACGAATAATCTCTAAGCCGTCTTCATCTTTTGCTGTGATAATTTCTAAACGCGCATCTTCAGTAATTAAGTCACATGCATCTACACGTGTGCCATTAACACGTCCAGCGATGGTTGCTTTAGCTAAACCTGGACCGATATCGCTTGCAACATCATAAGTACTTACTGGGTTTTCAAAACTACGCTGACTGCCGTCAGGGAGGGTAATAACTGGCATTATAAATCCTTATACAGTGGTGATGCCTACAATGCATCACATGTAGTATTTTTTAAAAAAATTGAATAACTCTGCAACGCTTTTACGAATAAGCATTGCTAATTAAGCATGTATTTACTGAGTCTTCGCAAATACAAGCGGCCATTGTCGCTGCTCAAGCACTTAAATACAAGTAGTTATGCGAGCAAATTGACAATTACTTAACTCATTTCATAATTAGGAGGTCTGTACTTCGAAGGTTACCATAATGCCACACATGCATACGCTCAAGTTTGCTACGTTAAACTTGCTAAATTATACTGCGCCGCCCTATTCCTTTTATCAGTTACACGAGCGTTACAACAATACTCAATGGCAACAAAAACAACAATTTGTCGCTGACTTTTTATCAACTACAAACGCCGATGTTGTTGCTTTTCAAGAAGTGTTTAGCGCTCATGCTTTAGAGGTACAGTGCAAAGAAGCGGGCTACGACTATTTTAAAACTGTGGATTCTCCTTCTCAAGATGCCCTATACCCACAAGTTTTATTTAACCCAATTGTTGCAATCGCCAGTAAGTTTCCATTTAAAAAAGCTGAAGCATTAAGCCCATGCCCAGAGATGCTTGAGTACTTAAATAATCAAAATGAATTTAAATTTAACCGTACTCCAATAAAATGCTTGTTTTCATTCCCTGAGTTTGGCGATGTATGCTGTTATGTTGTGCATTTTAAATCACAACGTGTGCAGTCTATGGCACATATATTAAATATTCATAATCTTGAAGATCCACTCTTACAACTACTACACCAAACAGTTGGGGCTATGCAATCACAGATATCTCGTTCACTAGAGGCATCGATTGTTTACTATGATGCCTTAAAAACTCAACGAGAAAAGCAATGCGCCACGCTAGTAATGGGGGATTTTAATGATTCACTTACCAGCCCAACCCTTTCGTTTATGACACAAGGCTTTCACCCTACCCGCTGTGAACCCTGCATTGAGCACAATGAACCCGTTGTTGGGTTAACAGATAGCTATGAGTTCAGTGCATCATTTCATCAGCAACAAGAAAAACCGTTTAGTCATTACTTTCATGGTAAAGGGAATGTACTTGATTATATATTGGCCTCTGCTCACTTTAATCCTGACTGCCAGATGTCTAAGGTTAAACTGCTGGAATATGAAAGCTATGCAGCGCATTTAAACCCTACACAATCAACTGAAGACATCAGTGTCAGTGACCACAGCGCAATTGCTATAAAAATTCATTTTTAAAGCAACTGTTTTTCATGACGTTACTTGCTATAATTGCGCAAATTAAGTTATTTAGAGAATGACCATGAGAACATGCGGTGTAGAAATTACGGGTAGTGATGTACTACTGTGTATTTTAACCAAAGACAATGACGTATTTGATATCCGTGATGTCAGACAAACACGCTTCACTTTAGGTGATGGCAATGACACTGAAGTAATGCGTAAGTTTCAGTTTGATTTTAGGAAGTTGATGCAAGATTACCAAATTGACTCTGTTGCAATTAAAGAGCGTCAACCAAAAGGTAAATTTGCTGGCAGTGCTAAAGGGTTTAAAATGGAAACTGCTATTCAGCTTATTGACGAGTTAGATGTACAAATTTTTAGTGCAACGACAATTAAAGAGCAACTTAAACGTAATCCAATTCCTATTGATTTCGAAGATACTGGGTTAAAGAAATTTCAAGAAAATGCTTTTATTAGCGCCTACGTTTACCTTATGCGCAAAACCTACAAACAAGACGAACAATAACTTCCAATAAAACGTGCTACGGCACGTTTTTTATTGCCCATTAAGTATTACTCATAATAAACCAACATATACATTAGTCTTAAAAAACTTTTCTTTGTCGACAATCTGTGTTTAGTTAGATATGAACGCACGTTTTGAGAATCAAGTTTTTGATTACCTCATTACGCATTGCATCAAGTCCATGACAACTAACTAGCCGGACACGGAGAAAACAATGCAGACAAAGAACACACCAAACAATAATCTTCCACTTTCGAAAAGCTATTTTAAAGGTTGCACCGATGTACCCTTAATCGAACAGACTATTGGTCAGTATCTTGATAATATTGTCGACAATTACCCCAACCACCCTGCTATTGTGGTTCATCATCAACATATTCGTCTTACCTACAAAGAATACCAACAACAAATTAACCAATTAGCAATGGGGTTATTATCATTAGGGGTTAAACCTGGAGACAGAGTTGGTATTTGGTCACCAAATAATATTGAGTGGTGTCTAACCCAATTCGCAACAGCGAAAATTGGTGCCATTATGGTCTGTATTAACCCCGCTTACCGTCCGAGTGAATTAGAGTACGCGTTAAATAGTGTTGAATGTTCAACGTTGATCACTGCAAGTCAATTTAAGTCTAGTAACTATATTGAAATGCTTAATGAACTTGCACCTGAATTAAGCCATTTACCTGCAGATGGATTAAACCTAAAAAAATTACCGCATTTAAAAAATATTATTCGAATTGGCGACAAAAAATCTCCTGGTATGTATAGCTTTACTGATGTAATGGAACGCCCTACAGATGCCCATAAACTTGAGCTTGATGCTATCGCTGCCACTTTGCATTGCGATCAGGATATAAATATTCAATTTACTTCAGGTACCACGGGTAACCCCAAGGGAGCCACTTTATCCCATAAGAACATTCTTAATAATGGCTTTTTAATGGCCGAAGCGATGAAGCTTACTCATCAAGATAAGTTGTGTATCCCCGTGCCCTTGTACCATTGCTTTGGTATGGTACTAGGCAACTTGGTTTGTATAAGTAAAGGGGCTACAGCTGTTTTCCCAGGAGATTCTTTTGACCCTAAAACAACACTAGAGGTGGTAGAAAAAGAGCGCTGCACGGGTTTACATGGTGTTCCTACCATGTTTATCGCTGAACTTGAACTAAAAGAGTTTAGCAGTTATGACCTTTCAAGCTTACGAACAGGCGTCATGGCCGGTTCGACATGTCCAGAACAAGTGATGCGTAAAGTTCACTCATTAATGCATATGCAAGAAGTAGTAATAGGCTATGGTCAAACTGAGTGTAGCCCTATCAACAATGTAACTGAAACTGACTCACCTCTTGAAAAGCAAGTGACGACTGTAGGGCGTGCACTAGCACATACAGAAGTTAAAATTATTAATGAAGTTGGGGATATTCAACAAATCGGTGTTCCTGGTGAAGTTTGCAGCCGTGGTGCAGGCATTATGCGATGTTATTGGAATGATGAAGAGAAAACCAATGCCACCATAGATAACGAAGGTTGGTTACACTCCGGTGATTTAGGTGTAATGGATGAAGAAGGCTTTGTTGCTATTGTTGGTCGTATTAAAGATATGATCATCCGTGGCGGTGAGAATATATACCCTCGCGAAATAGAAGAAGTGCTTTATAGTTACCCGGGTATTCAAGATGCCGCTATTTTTGGTATAAGTGATGAAAAGTATGGAGAAGAAGTTTGTGCGTGGATCCAACCTAAAGATGACGCAGTGCTTGATGAAAATGCTATACGTGATTTCCTACAAGATAAGCTGGCCTATTTTAAAGTACCAAAGCACATTCGCTTCGTTGAAGAATACCCTATGACTGTAACTGGTAAATTGCAGAAATTTAAAATGCGCGAGCAAATGCAAGAGCTTCTTAAAGAAAACGCATTTTCGTAAGCATTCAGTATTAAAGCTCAGCCATGCTGAGCTTTAACTCGTTTAATTCAATTTAACTTATTTGCAGTACTATTGAGCTCTAACGCCCTATCCACTATTTGGTGGAGTTATGGTTAACTATTTTAAGGTTTGCGCTAGCAGTGTGTGATATCAAACAGCGCCTTGTTTGATCATAGCCTGTGAAACACGTTCAAACCCTGAAACATTAGCCCCTAACAATAAATCACCTTCATGGTCGTATTGTTTTGCAGTTGATGATACTCGATCAAAAATTTCTTTCATAACTTGTTGAAGTTTTTCATCGACCTGCTGTGGGCGCCATTTCTGCATACTGGCATTCTGAGCCATTTCAAATTGGCTGGTCGCAACTCCACCAGCGTTTGCAGCCTTACTCGGCCCTAGGTAAACATCATGCTCTTTAAAGACAGCAAGTGCGTCTGCAGTCGTTGGCATATTAGCGCCCTCACACACGGTCATACAGCCGTTTGAAACAAGTGCTTTTGCATCCTTTTGAGTTATTTCGTTCTGTGTTGCACATGGTAAAGCAATATCAGCCTCATATTGCCACACTTGATGGGCATCACTCGGGTACTGATTTACAGGGGTAAATTCAGCATCTGGGTGTTCATTTAAATAATCACGAAGCTTCGCACCTTTTTCTTGTTTTAGGTGTTTGACTAACTCAACATCTAATCCATCTTTGCAGTATAGGGTGCCTTGCGAATCACTACAGGTAAGCACAACCGCGTCATGCTGCGCTAGTTTTTCCATTAAATAGAGCGCCACATTACCAGCGCCTGATACTAAACAACGTTTACCACGTAATGAGTCATTTTTGGCATCAAGCATAGCACTTAAAAAATACGCTACTCCGTAGCCAGTCGCTTCTGTTCGCAAAGCAGATCCCGCCATTATTTCAGGTTTGCCTGTCAACACACCTTGAAACTGATTGGTGATTCGTTTGTACTGGCCAAATAAGTAACCAATCTCCCGACCAGCAACCCCGATATCACCGGCTGGTACATCTGTATTTTCGCCAATGTGACGGTAAAGCTCAGTCATAAATGACTGACAAAAGCGCATGATCTCATTGTCGCTTTTACCTTTAGGATCAAAGTCTGAGCCACCCTTCGCTCCACCTAAAGGTAACCCTGTTAGTGCATTTTTAAGAACTTGCTCAAAACCTAAGAACTTAATGACACTCAGATTCACGCTTGGATGAAATCGCAAACCGCCTTTGTAGGGGCCAAGTGATGAACTAAATTCGACTCGATATCCACGGTTTACTCTAAGGTTGCCCTTATCATCATGCCAAGGTACTCGAAAAATAATTTGCCTTTCAGGTTCAACTAATCGCTCTAATATTGCCTGTTTTTGAAAATCGGACCCGTCTTGCACAACCTGTTCTAGCGAGTGAAATACCTCTTCTACAGCTTGGAAAAACTCAGGTTCGTTTGCATTTGCTTCCTTTACTTGGTTAAGTACATCTTGTAGATATTGCATATTAACTCCTCAAGCTATTGAAAATATTGTATTCACCTAATTACTATTAAACTTCTAAACAGCCTTAAACGATCACTTAGTTTAACGAATCGCAAACCGTTGAGACTCTTGCGAAGCATCAAAGTGCCAAAAATAGCGCATTGGTTCATGTTGGCCATCGTAAAACCATATCTCAGCCACTAGCTCAACCGCTGAGTTTGCAAGCATAATATCCGAATTCAACTTACTCTCGACAAGTGAAGAGCGTAACAAACATTCGGAGTAATCCGCTTTGTTATCCTCACCTTTAAGGCAGATATTTATATACGCACGTGGATTGCCCATATTTATATCAACATCAACATAAAGTAACACCTTACTAGACAAATCAAACGTTGGAGAAATAGTTAAATCAGTCATTGTATCCGTTTGTACTGTTGTTTCAGTTGCTGTTTCATTTTCTGTAGTGGCGGTTGTTGCCGATGTTGCCAAAGTATTTGAGTTTTCATTAACAGCATCACCTTCACCGCCACCACCACACGCTGTAAGAATTAAACAAATCATTGTAATTAATAGATGTTTCATGGCTACTGTGCTCCCGAAATCACTTTAGATGTTGTTGCATTGTTAAACCACATTGGACTTTCTTTGCCATCAGATTCAGCAAATGTTTGGAACTCACTATAGGCTTGGGTTATATCAACACTTTCTTTTGGGTGCGCCCATGACGACCCCACTTCAATGGCCCAAGGTAATCCAGATGGCGTTTGGAAGTAATACCCAAACTGAGTATTAGTTGCATCATCACTGCCTACTAAAGAAAACAAGCTTTGATTAAATTTTTCTGTCGGCGGTTGGTTTTTAATATGCACCTCCCATCCGCGAGGATTCAAGCCATCTAAAAAAGTACCGTGGTAATGACCTTCTGCCGCAAAAATAAATGGATCCAGTGTATATTTAGGTGCATCAACACTCGCTATATAAGTATTTAATGACACACTTAAAGTGAAGCTAACTTTATTATTAATGTTACAACCCGCTTCTGTTCTGAAAAAACTACAGCTAGAATCTTTACTTGCATAAGCCCATGTATCTGGCATCACAATAAAAATTGCGTCTTCTGTTCCTTCTTCAAGGATCGTATGTGTTTGCTGTTCGCCATTAATGATTAAACTGATTGATGCTTGGTCTATTTGACTGCGTAAAATGCGTTTGTTTATACCACTGGGGCTAGATTGATAAAGGCGAACTGCAAACCCGTTATGAAAAGTAGCACCTATTCCTACAAGATCTCCTTCTATTTTATAACCAAGCGCTTGTCCATCTTTATCAATCAACTTTGTACGGTAATTCATAACCAAATCATTAAAGTCATAATCACCAGCGAAGGGCCATTGGTCTTCATAAGCCAGAGTTACCCAGCCATTCTCACTTGGGTAAGCAAGACTACCGTAGGTATTAATAGGATAGTCTTCAACTTCTCCGCCTGTAACCCCGCCTGTTGCAGTTATTGGATTTGCTTCGCTACCGTCTGTAACCCGAAAACGTGCCCATGTTGCCCCCATAACAGCATTACTTGGTACATCAACAAGAACACTGTTATCCCCTTGATTAAGGCGATATTTACTCACTGTGATTTCGTCTGCATCAAACTGGTAATTTTGGTCCCAATCAAACCAAGCATATAAATAGCCATTATCATTTGGTGATGTGACAATAATTTGGCTTGTTGAGCCGGCAACAAAATCAGTTACAAACTTGACCCCATCGTCAGAGCTATCTACTGATGACTGGAGAAGATCACTGGCAGTGTTTAGGTTTTCTCCATCAACACTTGCACCGAGATAAACAAGGTTAGATTGGTCTTCATTAGGATCGAACAAGTGTCTTGCACCGCTATCTTCTAACGTTGTTTGATAAGGTCTAGGCGCATCACCAAAATCAATCGAGTTATCTGTAACTTTTACCTCTGCTATAGCACAACGTGCCCCATCATTTTGGTTAGATGTAGGGCCCAACGTAAACACAGACGCAGTTGGTGTATAACCCGACACAGGGCTGATGTTTAAATTAACCCTATGGACTTTACCGCTTCGATTGTTACTAAAATAAAACTGTCCTTGCAAATCAAAGTAAGCTGCACCATTGGCGCCTGTATCACCTGCAATGTCGAGATTTGTAATAAAAACAGGGCCACCATTTTCAACGTTGATCTCATATAAGTCGCCGTTTGATTCAACAGCGTAAAGAAGAGTACTGTGCGGATGAAATGCAAAGTCATAAATAGAGAGATTCCAGTTAGCAGAGCCTGGAATTAATTCAGCTTGGTATTGTTCATTTTGTGCTGTTAAATTAATGGCGTAAAGGCCAAAGCGTGGATGATATAAGTAATACACAGCCTTCTTTTGCTGCTCATCAACTAAAATATCACCCACATAAAAGTTCGTATCTGGTAAGCCGCTTACATTTAAACGCTCTAGCTTGTATTGGTTATTTATGCGTACCACACTTTTAGGGGCTTGCTTACTAAAACCATACATGTATTGGTCTTGGTAATTAAAACCCACCGCATTAACACTGTCGTTATTAGCTTCGCTTGCAAAATCCATTGCTGCTGCAAGCACTGTCGTTTTCGCAGATACTAAATCAACACCATACATCTGTGCGGGCGAACCCTGAATTAAAAATGCTTTACTTGGACACTGCTCAAATGGTGCTGCACTTACCAAGCCGTTAGCAAGTGCCGCTGTTAAGTAAATGAGTATGTTAATTTTCATAATTACACTCTCCTTTGGGTGTGTAATTACTTAAAGCAGCAACCATTCCAAAAAATAAATTGCCTTTTAACAATGCGTTATAAAAATCTAGCCAATATTATTCGCAAGTTGCGAGAAGAATAATTGCATAATGCAATTCCTTTTAGCTATAAAAGCAAATCATTCCCATTTAAAAGTATGACATGCTAGACTAGTTGGGATTTAAAAAAATAATAAACCCTACTATGAAACTTAAAGCCGCTGTTTTTCTGTATTTTGCCTTATCAATGAACTGTGCTTTTGCATCATCATTGCAAAACCATATTGACGAAGCCAGAGCAATCAGTGATTACCAAAAACGATATGAGTATTTATTAAGTATCGATAAACAACTTTTAGAATCTGCAAGCCTTGCAGAAAGAATCAGTTTTAACGTTAGATTAATTCACGTCCATATACAGCTAGGGCAGTTTCAGCAGGCGCAAACTATCATAGATGAGCTTGAAGCAGGCCCAAAATACAAAAACGACTCCCCTATATACAGCGAGTTGTATCTTGCTAAAGCACGACTGGCCTACAGAAAAAGTGACTTAGAAACCGCAATTTCGTTATCTCAACAAAATGTCGCGCTATTTCAGCGTTTGCAACTTAGCGATTATGAAATTGACGCCGTGGCGAGCCTTGTCAGTGCCTATCATAATGCTGGTGAGTATCAAGCCGCCTTGAACTTGCTTGAGGTTTATATTCACGACAACAATCGCGAATTAACCTTAAAGCAAAAAGAAATGCTCTACCATGGTTACTCACGTAATCTTGAGCAGTTAGACCGGTTAACGCTTGCTCTGGAATATAAACTAAAACGCCGCGAGCTAGTTCAGCAGATGTCACCGTCTATTTCATTACAAGCAGGCATACCCTATTCGATTGCGCAAAGTTATTTAGATTTAGACCAATACGAAAAAGCAAAGAGCGAGTTTATTACAGCGCTTAGTTTTGATAGACAAACGGGGTCACTTTCAGATATCGGACATAGCTTAGTTAAGTTATCACAATGCGAATATGGGCTACACAATTACACTAAAGCACTTGAATACGCACAAGAGGCTCAGCAAGTATTTGCTAGTTATAACAGCACAAGAAATACCGCTTGGGCTAAGCATAATATTGCAATAAATTTGCTTGAAATTGATAAAGCTGATCAAGCATTAGCAATTGAAAAGCAAGTAATCACTGAACTGAAAGAAGACGATCACTTATATACTGATGTGTTACTGACATTAGCAAAACTATACATTGGCTCGACTGAGCTTAAACAAGCTAAACATTATGCACAGCAGGCCTTTCAAATAAGTAATCAAAAAAATAGGCTGCAAAAGCAGATCCTTGCCCTTGAACATCTAATTACAGTTGCACAACAGCAAGCTGATTATCAACAAGCATTGTCGTATCAACGCACTATCACGGAGCTTGAAAAAAACTTTGCCCATAACAACTACAATCAACGTTTAGCAGAGTTACAAAACTCAATTGCTATTCGCGACCGAGATTTGGCCATTCAAAATTTAAAACTGCAAGACCATGAAAAAAGCCAAGCCATAGCCTCACAGCGTCAAACAATCTTATACAGCATTTTATTATTTAGCTTGCTTTTAGCTGTAATGGGCATTGCATTATTAAGAGTAAAACAAAGAAAACAACTGATTGAACAACGCCGGAATTATCTAGATAAACAAATCAGCCAACGTAGTAAGTTATTATCACAAGTTGCCCACGAACTAAGTGGTCCATTAACAGGGTTGCGCTTACACCTTGAAACTCTGCAAGCTGGTCTTACTCAATTTAATGAGCTTACCTACGAAAAGCTCAACCAAAAAATCACCGACATGGCGACCTTAGTTGCTGATTTAAATAAAATCTCTCTTTTAGAGCAAAGTAGTTTTCAGCTCAAGCTAACAGCAATTAATGCTGCTGCATATTTCCAAAGTTTACACGCAGATATGGTGATCCAGCTGGATCAATTTGAAGTGGGATTCACACAAAACATGGCCGATGAATTAACATTAGAGTGTGATGCAACAAGGCTTTCACAGTTATTTGCAAACTTAATCAGTAATTCGCTTAAGTACACGCATCAGCCCGGTAAGATTAATTTAACGATTAGCCAAAGCCAAACTCAGCTCTTAATCTGCTATGAAGACTCAGCCCCTGGCGTGAGCGATGAAAGTTTAACAAAGATTTTTGACCACCTTTATAGAGTGCCAGACTTAAATACAGTTAAGCAATCAGGATCAGGGATTGGGCTTGCGATAGTAAAACAAATTGTCGAAGCCCATAATTGGCGTATTACGGCAGCCCATAGCGAACTAGGTGGTGTCCGCTATGACTTAACGATTGCTATTTAGGTGACTTGTCTGGCCATTCAAATGCTCCAACATCACCAGGAAATACAACCGGTGATTCAATTCCATCTTTGTTCACAGCAGCAACACCAAAATAGTAGTTATCGATAACAATATTTTTCAGTGTTGCTTCGGTGACTTTGCCAACATCACGACTAAATTGCCATTGTGGCTCACTGGTATAACGCCAATAGATTTTATAACTAACCACAGTTGGGTCATCACTTTCATGCCACGCCAAGGTTGTACTTGGCTTTACAGCACCTGAAAGACTGACCCCCGTTGGTGGTGCAGGCGCCCATGCCATTGATGCCATCGTCACTGCATTTAGTGACGTTAATTTCGCTGCATAAGCAAAATCAACATGATCAATGGTGTCACCGTAGGTAATACCATTTTCAGTACGTAAGTCTTGGTGTTGTTGGTTATAATTTTCGTTGGTTTCCATAATACGCACAGCTGCAAAGCCTACATCGTTAAATGGACGATGATGCCCTCCTCGGCCAAAACGATCGAGGCGATATACCAGCATAGGATCTAGGTTTTCAATATAGCGGTCTGCGATTGTATCTATGTAACGCGCAAGGTTACGACTTGCAGAATCAACCTCACCACCGGTAAAACGGCGTTTATGAGCTTGCTCTTTAGTTTCGATAACGCGGGTGCCTTCAGAAAAGATACGTGCAGTTGTGTTATCTGTTACGCCATTGATTCCCGTTGAGTTACCAATCATGTCGTTGTTTAAAACGCCATGGACACGCCAATTATGCTCTTGTGCGTATTTAGCTAAAATTTTACCGCCAAACAAGCCTTGCTCCTCACCAGAAAGGGCCGCATAAACAATTGAGCCATTAAATTTATACTTTGATAAAACTCGCGCTGATTCAAGCACACCTGCTACACCGGATGCATTATCGTTTGCACCGGGTGCGTCCGAGGTATAGTCCATTACATCAGAGACTCTCGAGTCAATATCACCCGACATCATAACCATACGATTTGCATCAACTTGGCCTCGCTGAATAGCCACAATATTGACAACCTCTACCGGGTTTGGAATACGCTTTTCACCGGAAATAGTGTCTTTTACTTCGATGATTTCTAGGCAATTTCCGCACGCTTTAGAAATTGCCTCAAATTCAGACTTGATCCAACGTCGTGCAGCACCAATGCCGCGGGTATCAGATTTCGTCTCAGAGAGAGTATGACGAGTACCAAAATCAACCAGCGTTTGTATATCTTGCTCTATACGCGTTTTTGAAACTGCATTTGCAATATCATGCAAAGCTTGTTGATCTTTGTATTGAGGTGTTGTGGCATGAGCTGCCGAGACCAATAACAGCGATGAGCTAAACAAAGCACCCGTTGTTGTTATTATTTTTCGCTTAAACATAGTTTCACTCCTTCAATGAATCATTCAAGGCTAACTAATATTTCATTTCACGCAATAGTTATGAGTTAGAAAACAAATTATTAGGTTGAATAATCAGGGTATATCTTTTGTCTAGGTGCTGTGAAGTTTAAAATAAGTAAGAATCGTAGGAATTGAAGGTAACTGCTCAGTTGTAAGTGACACTATGATTTTGTACCTGGTAATGTCATCGTATCATTATAAAACACCACCTGATTGCCACCCGCGTACTTTGCGTTATACATGGCTTTGTCAGCGCACTGAATTAAATACTCTGCATCGCCATAATGTTCTGGAAATAACACAGCACCAATACTTGGCGAGTAAATAAGCTCTGCATCATTATAGATAAGTGGTTTACAGATTTCTGCTTTTAACTTATCAACGGCTTCTATCACGTCATTTTTATTCTTAACGCTTTTCAATACCACGACAAATTCATCTCCACCTAAACGGCCTACTGAGTCACCTTTTTTCAATACATGGCGAATACGCATGGCAATTGTTTTTAACAGCTTATCGCCCGCTCCATGACCATGGATATCATTAACTTGCTTAAAGCCATCAATATCAATAAATAACACGCCAATTACTGTTGAAATGGTATTCGCAATTGACAAAGATTCTTCTAGTTGTGTGGTCAGATAATGACGGTTAGGTAAATCGGTTAGTGAGTCATGGCCTGCCATATAAATTAATTTTTGTTCTAATTTTTTTTGCTCAGTAATGTCATAAGCGATTGCCACTCTGACGTGTTTTTCTTTTGACCAATAAACTGACCACAAAACATGGACTATTCTGCCATCTTTTCTTACCCAACGATTTTCAAAACGTGGATCATCATTGCTAGACACTATTTTGTTGATAGCCTGAATTGTTTTTGCTCTGTCTTCTGGATAAACAAAGTCGAGCATCTGTCTATTAATAGCCTCTTCTGGTGCGTATCCGAAAATAGATTCAAAGGCTGGATTTGCAAAAAGCAAAGTACCTTTCGAATCTACAACACAAACAGCATCTAATAAGAGAGTGATAATATCAGATAAATATTCCGATGTTTCTTGATTCATACGCGACTAAATTGTTTGCTTTGCAATAAGTATAGACGAAACCAAGCAAGTGACTGAAAGTTTAGGGCTTAACTGGGTATAACTTTTTACTAAGCCAAAGTGATGTTGCGCTAAATACAGCAATCCCTAAGAAATCTGCAATTAAATCGAAAACATCTAAAGTACGTGTTGCCATAAAATATTGACTAAATTCTTCTAATACAACGAACGTGGAAACAATGAGCACCGCTAAATAAATTTCATGTCCAACAACTTTGATAGTTTTAAATTTAAACGCAAGGTTAATGAATAAAGTCAGCAAACCAAACAGGCAAAAATGGCCCAGTTTATCGCCATAAGGAATTGCAGCAACTAAATCAAAAAGCAGTGATTTTTGCCCCGTATTTGCTAAATAAATTACCCAACCAATAAATCCAAAAAAGAATAGCGCCATTAAAAACAGCAGTCTTTGCAACATCATCTTATTGCCTCATATGAGTTGTTAAAAACAGAAACTGATAAGGGATTACTTTATTCCAGTAATGCCAATCGTGAGAACCCGGACGCTCTATGTAATCGTGACGAATTCGCAGCTTAAGCATAGCTTGGTGCAGCGCTCGGTTTTGCTCTAAAAAGAAGTCATCTACACCTATATCGAGCATGATAGCGAGAGTATCAGCGCCTTTTTTCCATGCTGTGTTACCTGCAGCTATTTTATGTAAGTTATTAATAATGGCAATGTTATCCCACTTTTCTTGATTATCGGCATAGCCACCCAATACTTTTGCAAGGCCAAATTCAGCACTAAACGGTCTTACATCAACACCTGCCGAGATTCCCGATACTGCGGCAAAACGAGTTTGGTTATTAATGGCAAGATGCAAAGCACCAAATCCCCCCATCGATAAACCTGTTATTGCACGGCCACTTTTAGACCGATTGGTCGAATAGGTTGAGTCTATATAATTGACTAAATCTTCAGCGATGTAAGTTTCGTATTGCGAACTCTTGTCGATGTCAGAATCGAGATACCAAGAGCCGAAGTTTCCATCAGGATTAACGATAATGACGTTATATTGATCGGCAAGTTTTTCGATATCTGTTAGTTTTGTCCAATCAGTATGGTTGCCGCTATAGCCATGTAATACATAAATAACATTGTAATTATTAGATTCTTGATAGCCATCCGGTAACGTTACCGTAACGGGTTTCTCAATGGCGGTTTGTTTACCCTTAAATGTATGGGTTTCGGTTTGGTAGGCACAAAGTGGTAAGCTAATAACAAGCGAAAGTGTAAAGAGCAACTTTTTCATAATTAATTCCTTTTTCTTATTATATTTTCACTTCTAACAGAAGATGTAAATAACTGAATAGAGGATAGATTTTGATCTGAGTTTTTGAGCTAAATGAACTGCTAAAAAACCACTCAAATGATATAGTAGTGCTACTTTGATTTTTAAAAAGCGTCGTCTATGTATCGTTTATTTGAACGGATGACTAATCCGTTTCCGAAAGAGCAACCATCTCAACCACCTAATAGCTTATTTGCATTTTGTCGTCATTATACCCGTGGCATGGAACTCTCATTGCTACTGATGTCTTTAAGCGCAGCTGCACTTGCTATTTTAGAAGTCTCGCTTTTTAGTTATATGGGGCAATTAGTTGATTGGCTCGGTCAATACACCCCTGATACCCTTTTTGTTGAGCAGCAGGCTGAGCTTACAAAAATGGCAATTGTGCTGCTGGTAGTATTGCCCATAGTTGTATTTTTTCACTCAGCAGTGTTACATCAAGCGCTACTGGGTAACTACCCTATGTCTATCCGTTGGCTAGCGCACCGTTATTTGCTTCGTCAAAGTGTTAGCTTTTATCAAAATGAATTTGCCGGTCGTATTGCGACAAAAGTCATGCAGACCTCATTAGCCGTTCGTGAATCAGTGATGAAACTGCTCGATGTACTAATGTATATCGTAGTCTACTTTGGTGCCATGGTATTTTTAGTCGCTGAATCTGACTGGCGTTTGATGCTGCCATTGTTAGTTTGGTTAGTCCTATACGCTGCAATTCAGATGTATTTTGTGCCCAAACTCAAAAAAGTAGCCAGCTCGCAGGCAGATGCTCGTTCAGAAATGACCGGACGTGTGGTTGATAGTTATACTAACATTTCAACAATCAAATTATTCTCGTATACGCAGCGTGAAGAGCAATACGCAAAAGACAGCATGGATGTGTTTTTACAGCCGGTATATAAGCAGATGCGTTTAGTTACCAGCTTGAACTTTTCTATCAATACTCTTAATTATTTGCTGGTATTTAGCATTGCCGCTTTGTCATTGTATCTGTGGTCTATTAGTGCCATCAGTGTTGGGGCTATCGCTATTGCAGTGAGTTTATCTCTTAGATTAAACGGTATGGCACAATGGATCATGTGGGAGATCAGTAGCCTGTTTGAAAACATTGGTACTGTTGCTGATGGTATGAAAACCCTATCAACGCCGATTGAAGTAGATGATAAAACAGATGCGAGCACCCTTAACGTTGATAAAGGGTCGATAAGCTTTGAGAATGTACAATTTAACTATGGTAAAGCAGCTAACGAAACCCATCGCGGCCCTGTTATCAATGGCTTAAACCTTGATATAAAACCAGGTGAAAAAATTGGTTTAGTGGGTCGTTCTGGCGCTGGTAAGTCGACCTTAGTGAACTTATTACTGCGCTTTTATGATGTTGACTCGGGCACTATTCGTATTGATGGTCAAAACATCGCAGATGTAAGCCAAGAAAGTTTACGTAAACATATTGCGATGGTGACGCAAGATACCTCGCTGTTACATCGCTCTGTAAAAGACAACATTCTTTATGGCAGGCCAGATGCAACTGAAGAAGAAATGCTCGCTGCTGCAAAGCAAGCTAAGGCACTTGAGTTCATCGAAGACTTAGAAGATAGCAAAGGTAATAAAGGCTTTGCTGCACAAGTCGGTGAGCGAGGTGTAAAGCTTTCAGGTGGTCAGCGACAGCGTATTGCTATTGCCCGAGTCCTTCTAAAAGATGCTCCAATTTTGATATTAGATGAAGCAACTAGTGCCCTTGATTCAGAGGTAGAAGCGGCAATTCAAACCAGCTTAGACGATTTAATGACGGGTAAAACGGTTATAGCAATTGCGCATCGCTTATCAACTATTGCACAAATGGATAGACTCATTGTACTTGATGAAGGTGGCGTGGTTGAACAAGGTTCTCACCAACAATTAATTTCACAAGGTGGCATCTACGCTGCCCTGTGGTCACATCAAACCGGTGGTTTTATTGGTGTTGAGTAACTTAGTTTTTGCTGTATTTAACTAGCGAACTGGTACTTGTATCTGCAAGCTAGTTATTTACAGTTTCAAATATAATTCAACCAGTTGTATGTAAATTAACAAGTACGCTGCTTGATTCCACTAATACTAAACGCTAGTATCGACCCTAATATAAACACAAGAAATTAAATTATGAAAAAGTATATTTTGCTTTTTATATTTGCAGCTAGTTTTCAGACTAAGGCAGATACGTACTATCTAGGTGCTGACTATATGCTCAGTGATATTGAAATTAGTAGTGAAAGTGCTAAACCAACTGCTACCTTCTTAAGAGCAGGCGCCAGCAACAATAATATGGCATTTGAGGCACAGTACTTAATATCAAGTGATGACGACAACATTTACAATTTAGAGTTTGAACTTGAAAAAAGCGCCGCACTCTTTTTTGTTATGCAATCTGATGTAGTTAACGGCTTTGGACTTGATATCTCATTAGGCTATGCAAAAAACGAAATGATCGTTAATTCAGCATCTGAAAAGCTCCCCACAAATTATAATTATGATGGCTTTGCATGGGGAGTAGCAGTTCACCAGCAGATACCTTATATCAAAAATACACAAGTGAGATTAGCCTTCCAATCTTTATTTAAAGGAGACGACGTAGAAATCAGTGGTGTAACACTTGGCCTTACTTACCATTTTTAAATAGCTAATCGAAAGGATTTTCATGAACACGCAGTTGAACGTATCAAAACTTTTCAGTATCTCTTTAATTGTTAGCGCTATTTTGGGTTGCGGATCTGAAACTGACTCAACTCAGTTAGCAAAAGAAGTTGAACTTGAAAAGTTACGCCAAGAAGGCACTATCATTGAGTCACTTAGTATTGAAAACTACCAAGTTCGTTTAAAAGAAGGTGACACCCATCAATTGAAAGTAACGGGTATAGATTCAAATGGTGAATCTAGAGACGTAACCAATGAAATAACCTGGCAAACAAGTGACGAGAGTATTGCTAAAATCAATAGTAATGGCTTGTTAACTGCTCTAAAAAATTCGCCATCGAACCAAGGGTTAATTACTATATCCGCGACGACTATAAATGATATTAGTGATGAAAAACAAATATCTATTGCAGATGTGGCGGCAGAATCAATTAATTTAAAACAAGTCATTCCTGCAACAGGCTCTATCAATACATGCACGCCTGCGAGAGTATCGGCCGATATAACCTACGTTGATGGATATACTGCATTAAATAGCTTGAGAGATATAAATCTAAGTGTCGATGAAAATACAACTGCCAAAATCAATCAGCAAGGCTTTGTATATACATCTGCTGCAGCTGTTGAAAGCACTGTAATTACAGCTGCAATTGGCAATGTTACCGATCAATTATCTGTTGTTGCAGATCCTAGCAATTTAAAAGAAATTAATGTTTCGTTTAATTCTGAACAAGACAGTGAGTTAAACATCAGCGTTGGAGATCGAATCCAACTTGCTGCCAAAGCGGTATATCAAAATGGCAATTCAGAGCAAACCGAAGACATTAGCTCAAGTATCAAGTGGTCTGCAATCAACAGTAACTTTATTGGTTTAACACCAAAAAGTATTGACGATAGTGATTCGACAGCTAGTTTTCTTGCACTTAAGCCTGGTACCACGCAACTGTTAGCCGATTGTGGTACTAAGCAAAAGATTACAACAGTACAAATTGAAGGTGACGCTGAACTTGATTCTTTAGAAATTAATGATGGCTCTAGCGAGTATTCAATTTCTCCTTTAGGAACGATTGAACTCAAATTGTTCGCTAACTACAGCTCAAATCAATCATCTTTAAATGTAACTGAATTTGCTAATTGGAGTATTAATAACAGTAACCTAGTAACGACTAAATTAGTAAATGCGGGCACAGCTCAAGCCGGCTACAGAGTTACAAGTACCTCAAATACATTGGGAACGGTATTGATCACTGTTCAATATGACACAGAAATTAGCAGTGTTTTAATAAATATCGAATAGTGACTTTGTCAATTTAAATAAATCTCAGGTGAGGCATTGAATCACAATACCTCACCACCCTTTTACAATAAACGTAAGCCTATTAATACCAACATCACCATGTTAGCCATTGCTGCAATCAAAAAGAAATAGCTGCGTGGACTTGGGTTCTTTTCTGTTGCTATCGCATAATACAGAATCATATGGATAAGCCTCGCAGCTACATAAATCCAGATACACAAAGCAAATGCCATGCTATTCAAGTTAAGAAAAAAACCTAAAAACACAGAGGCTAAAAATAATGGGCTATTCTCTAGGCTATTCATAAAGGTGCGATGCGCGCGAAACACAAAGCTATCATGACTTAAGGAACTGTCGAGTTTACCTGGCACCGCATTGGGTTGTTTTGCTTTAGTCACAGCCTCAACTATCCACTGAATAGTCAACATAATTAGATAAACATACACAGCCGCGTAAGCTGAAAAAGTAAGTTCAGGCATTTTCATTTCCTTTTGCTAATAACAAATATGCTTATACCTTGCAATAATCCAACCAATACTCCAGTTAATATAACTACCTGATTTATAATGATTAAGTATATTTAAAGCTAAACATGCTGTGCCATTACTACGTAAAGTGTATAAAAATTACAGTGTGGATTAGTTATAAGTTCAACACACTAACGCTAAACGACTCATCTCTTTTACTTTACCCTTGCAAATACTCTCTATACCCTTAAGATCTGCTTTGTTTAAACTGTTAATGCTCTAAAAATAATAATAAAAGGTTTTGTCATGCGTTTAGGTCCCGGACTTCTTGTCACCGCCGCTTTTATTGGCCCAGGTACAATCACCACTGCAAGTGTTGCAGGTGCTAATTTTGGCTTTGCTCTTATTTGGACGCTATTATTCTCTGTTATAGCGACTATTTTGTTGCAATCAATGGCTGCTCGTCTTGGTGTGGCTACTGGGCAAGATTTAGCAACTGCACTTAGAACCACTATTCAAACACCGATCTTTAAAGTCCTTGCTGCGATATTAGTGATCAGTGCGATTGGTATTGGCAGTGCAGCTTACGAGGCGGGAAATTTGACTGGTGCAAGTATGGGGTTACAAGAAATTATCCCATCAATAAACCCATTGATCTGGACACCACTTATTGCGCTATTAAGTGCTGCATTATTATACACAGGTAAACATAAAGTAATTGAAACTGCACTGATTGTTTTAGTTGTTTTAATGAGCTTGGTGTTTATTTCAACGCTGGTGATGGCGGCACCGCCTCTTGGCCAAGTTATGAAGGGTTTTATACCTAGTCTACCTGATGATTCAATTACTACGGTGCTTGCCTTGATAGGCACAACTATTGTGCCCTATAACCTGTTTTTACATTCAGGGGTACTTGCCGAGAAACACGATAGCTCACAAGACATCGATAAAGTTATTAAAGAAACGAACCTTGATACCGGTATTTCGATTACTTTAGGTGGCATAATCACATTAGCCATTTTATCAACGGCCTCAGTGGCATTTTACGGGACTGACGCAGGTAAAATATCAGCTGCTAATATGGCCGTGCAACTTGAGCCTCTGCTTGGGGGGATGGCTCATTATTTCTTTGCTATCGGTTTGTGTGCCGCAGGCCTTACAAGTGCCATCACCGCCCCACTCGCAGGTGCTTATGCGGTATGTGGTATGCTTGGCTGGTCAACACAAATGAGCGATACACGGTTTAAGCTTGTCGCTATTGTTATTTTGCTTTTTGGTGCTTTTGTCGCATCGCTAGGGCTTGATCCTGTTGCGGTGATCATCTTCGCGCAAGCTGCCAATGGTTTATTATTACCTATTGTTACTTGTTACCTAGTTTGGTTAGTGAATCAAAAATCTGTAATGAAAGAGCATACCAACTCGATGTTAGTTAACCTTGTGATTGTGCCTGTATTATTGCTGATATTCGGGCTAAGCCTCTATAAGCTTGTAAACTTGGTAATATAAACACTTTAAATACAAAAAAGGCCGCAATCGCGGCCTTTTCTCTAAGTGCTCGTGCGCTTATTTTGTATAAGCACGTGGCATCGCTGAATCAGTTGTATAACGTTCACGTAGTTTATCTTGACGCGCTTCTGTTGAAACCTCTTCACCGTTGATCCACATTTTACTGACGTGTGAATTAAGCTCAAATGGATCTGCAGACCACATTACAAGGTTGGCACGTTTACCCGTCGCAATTGCGCCTGAGTTTAAACCAAATACATCAGCAATGTTACTTGTAACAGCGCTTAGTGCACCTTGTTGGCTCATACCATAAGATACAGCATTACCCGCATCAAAGCGTAACTGGTATACATTGTGGCTAGAATCACCCGCTACACCAATAATGACTTTTACACCGGCCTTTTCAAGCTTACCTGCGTTAGCAAGGTTTGCATGTAATGAATCAAAGCTACCTGGTAAGTTAGCCATTGAACTGATGATCACAGGTACATTAGCTTTAGCTAGCGTATCAGCCACAACAACCGCATCATCACCACCATGAATCACTAAATTAATGCCATAGCTTTGTTTTAACTTAACAAGTTCATAGATGTCTGATGCGCGCTGCACGCTTGCAATAAGAGGCATTTCACCAGCTAGCACTGCATCTAACACTTTTTGTTCAGTCGAAGGCTCTTTTTTGTCGTCTTTTTTATCATCCTTTTTGGCTGACTTTTGACCTTCTAACTTGTCGATAAGTGTTTTCATCGACATAGCACGGGAACCTTTGCTCTTTTCACCTAAGTGAACAACAAGTGCAACTTGCTTTTTATTTACGCTGTCAAAGCTACCAGATAAATCAACAACAGAGGCAAGACCTGCAAAGATACTTTCACCACCGTTTGGTACGATTAGATCCTGAGTAATACCGCCTTTACGTGCATAAGGAATTAAGCTACTACGCGGGTTAAATGCAAGGCTAGGATCGAAATCAATCCCTGCTTTATCATCCCCACCATCACGCGAGCCAGCAACAGCACCCACTTCCACTAAACCTAATTGATTCATTGTGCCAATAAAACCAGCGGTTACAATTTGACCTTTTGCATCAATGGTTGTATCAGCATCAATAGATGCAGGGTTGATTGCAACAATTTTACCTTCGTCAATAACGACGCTCGCGCCTTCTAGAACGCCTTGTTCTGTTGACGTGTGTAGTGTTGCATTAACAATCGCTACAGATGCAGCACTCGCAGTTGCCGAGACTAGGCTAGCAGCAACGAGAGACAGTTTTAATGATTGAGTTAATTTTGTCATCAATGTTACTCCTATTTTTGACCTAGCATGAAATCGCTTTGTGCTTGATATTTATCATCATTACGATCATAAACTTTGGCACCATCAATAAACACTTGTTCAGCTTTCGCATAAACACTGAATGGGTTTTGATTCCAAATAACCACATCAGCTTGTTTACCCGTTTCTAGTGAACCTGTTTTGTCATCAATGCCTAGTGATTTCGCAGCGTTTGATGTGATCCACTTGATTGCATGTTGTTCAGAAATGTTATAACCAACATCATTGGCACGGTACATAACTTTCCCTGCTTCTTGGTTTAGACGCTGAATTGTTGTGTCGGAATCTGAGTGAACCACTGCACATGAATTTTTAACTGCATCAACAATTGCCACGTTCTCTTGAACCATGTCATAGGCTTCCATTTTAAAGCCCCACCAATCTGGCCAAAGTGCTGCACAGTTGCCATTTTCAGCTAATAGATCAGCAATCTTATAAGCTTCAACACCATGATGGAATGTACCTGAGTGATAGCCAAATTCTTTACCAAGATCGATCATCATAGCCATTTCCTCTGCCTTGTAGCAGTGGTTATGAATGAGTATCTCGCCATCAAGAACACCCGCTAAGGTATCAAGCTTGATATCACGGTGCGGTACTTCGGGGTTTTTACCAGCAGCATAATCGCTCTCGTATTTTTCCCATTGACGCTTATATTCTGCTGCTTCTATCCAAGCTGTACGGTAGCCGGCCATATTACCCATACGCGTTGATGGTAAAACACCTTTACTACCATAAACACGTTTTGGGTTTTCACCACATGCCATTTTTAAACCATATGGTGCATCAGGAAACTTCATCCCTTGCATCGTATGAGAAGGAATATTTTTAAGCGTTACGCCACGACCACCAATCAGGTTTGCAGAACCTGGTAGAATTTGTAAAGACGTAATGCCCCCTTCACGAGCACGATTAAAACCTGGGTCCTGTGGCCAGACAGAGTGTTCAACCCACACTTCAGCTGTAACAGGGCTTGTCATTTCGTTACCATCTTGGTGAGATGCCACCGATGGTGTTGGATATGCACCTAAATGTGAATGCACATCAATAATACCTGGTGTTACCCATTTGCCTTGTGCATCAATCGTTTTATCAGCTTGAACTGATAAATCTTTACCAACTTGCTGTACTTTGCCATCAACAAAGAAAACATCTGCATCATCTAAGCGCTCACCTGTGCCAGTTAGTACTGTTGCATTTGTGATCAATGTGCTTTGTGATGCAAGAGGCTTATAGGTGCTTGGGTATGGGTTTTTATTTATAGTTACTTTTGGATCTTGAGGGCCATTGTCTTGGCATCCCGCTAACGCGACACCAAGCGCCATGACCAATACGGATGGAGCAAATTTTTGCATTATGTTGTTTCTCCTTTTTATTATTGAACCACTTTAACCAAATGTTAATTTCAATGCGAACAAACGAGGCAAGTAGCAGTTTATTGGGACGAATTACCTGTTTTGTTTTGCTCTATTTTTTAATGTAATTGTTATATAGCTGCTCTAAAGCACCTTCGGTAGTTAAACTCGGATCTTTGTTAATAAAATGCTTCACAGTACGAGTTACAAAGTCTGAATTTTGTTTATGCTGCTTCGCAAAACTTTTAATCAGTGAATCAGCATCGTTTGCTGCTGTTACCTTCTCGTGGCGATGGCGATATTGGCTTAAAGCACGATTAAAATCACCGTTATAATCTTCAACCACCAGCTTATAGAATTCTGTTCTGTCTACGTTCAAATCGTTAATGCAGTAATTTAGCGCGTCTTTAAAGTCATAAAAGACTTTGCCTTGCACATCAAATTCGGCACGCTTCTCACGAATAGTTACACTAGCCTCTTCTGTTGCATAACTATAACCTTGAAATGCAAGCCGCTCTGCAGCCTCTGCACCTAACTTCATACCTGCTTTAATGCTATGTACAAATTCATCACTCATATCGTGAAGCTCACTTTCATGCCACATGTGATAAATTCTCAACGCTTTAGCGTATTTTGCTGAAAGTTTCTTTTTAAGCTTTGTCACTCGCCCATCAATGGTCAGTATCCGTTCGTTATGTAGTAACGCAAAACATTCATAACATGCTGGAATAGATATAAATTCTGCGTCTTCACATAAATCTATAATGCTTTGTAGCATATGTAGTGGTGGGCAAAAATCTCGCTCAGTGGCTTCACAACCGCAATAGAAGCATTGATTAAAATGTTTTGATTCAGATGCATAAGCTTGTTGATAATAGCCTGCTAATTTCGTGGCCACTGGTACTCCTTATACTTTAAATAGCGCGACTAAAAATGTAGAGTTAAAACGTAAATGTAACCATTACGTAAAAACCAAACCTTTAATACTAGCCAATAAAGATTTTTTAATAATAAAAATAGAAAAATATTTCTCGAATTGTGTCAAAGTTCACACTTAAAAATATACCTTATCAAGCGGTTATTTTTTGTTGTTCACATCTACATACTTACTTACAACTTGTCGATTTTCATTAACAGCAATTACTCTCGGTTAGCGCATACTTTAACTGTGCCCAGCAAATAGGAAGTGTGCAGTATCCAAAGCGAGGTAGCACATATGACGTGTCACATGGACAAACAACTGGAGAGAAAGATGAATACGTTAACAACAGCACTCGGTACAGCATTAATTTTAGGTTCTTCATTAGTAGCAACAGAAACAAACGCCGCACAATTTGTAGCAGCAGATGACAATGTTGGTACTCAAGCGTGTATGGCAATTGCTTCGAACAAACCATTAAACGTAATAAACACAATGCGTGATTTACGCTTAAGCAAACGGGTTATGACAGAAAAGCTACAGTGTAATGAAATGAGCACTGAAAAGTTTGCTAGCACCTATGGGTTTAATAAATCAGCAAGTTATTTAAATTTTGAAACAACAACAAAAACCAGTATCCAAGATATTGCTAAAGTATCTGACGATACAGTCATTGTTATTGCTGGTTCTAAATAATTATGATGAATTCTAAGTAGTAGGCCGATACCGGCCTGCTACACACCCTACCCCTATTATATTAACGCAGCGATAAGACCAAATAAGCCGCCAAACACCCCGCCCCAGATCACTAACCAACCTAAATGTTCTTTGATCATGGTTTGAATAATATCTTTTACCATAGTTGGCGTTAGTTCATTTAAACGCTCATCAACTAAACGCTCAACTGTACCATGTAATGACCCACCTAGATGAGAGTTGGCAAATAGCTTTTCATCAAGAATCGTTTTAAATTCGTCGCTCTTTGATATATCAATCACCGCCGCTTTCATTTTTTCAATGAAAGGTTCACGCATAGGCTCTAACGCATCTCGGCCACCAAACATAGACAGCATGCCACCAAATTGTGAGTTTTCAATGACCTCAATTAAAGAATCATAAGCCGGACTTAAATTAACTTCACTAATAACTGGCTCAAGATCAATATTAGGTTTCGCTAAAGCCATGACTTGATCAATTTTCTCTTCTGCAAAAAACTCGGTCATAACTAAGTTACGTATAGCAACTTTAAAAGAGGCAAATTTTAGAGTAATGACGCCTGATCCGTAAAGAAAAGGGACTTTTTCAAACAGCATATGAATTGCAAGCCAGTTTGTTACAGCCCCAGATAAGGCAAATAAACCAACCGTTAAGACAACTGTTTGATCAAATAAAAATCCGACTAATACTAAGGCAACTGCCACTAAATTAGTGATGAGACTTTTATTCATCTGAATCCTCGTAAATTAATTACTAAACTTTAATAATATTAACGCCATGGGTTTGTTAATTCACCGTCTTTTTGCCATAGTTTAATTATATGGTTAAAAGGTGAACAGAATTATGTGGAATTCGGTGAATGAGCAGATAAGCCAAGCGATGCATTTTGAGTTTAAGTATACTTTTAAACGCCAGTTACAATCACCCAATAACGATAAATACTTCCATATTGGTGATGATCTACACCACTTCTTTGTTAAGGTAGCTCACTTAAGTGATTTAGAGCGACTCGAATGTGAAGCTTTTAATTTAGAGCTGCTCACACAAGAGAGTTTATTTATGATACCCGATTGCATCACTACAGGTTGTAACATTGAGTATTCATTCATCGTTCTAGAATGGTTAGAACTTGATAAGCAACCACATTCAAATTGGTATCAAATGGGTGAACATTTAGCCATGCTTCATCAAAAACATACTCAAGCCATGTTTGGTTTTGATAATGATAACTTTTTAGGACCAACTGTTCAGCCCAATCGATGGCACAGAAAGTGGGATGTTTTTTTTGCAGAGGAACGAATAGGCTGGCAACTGCAATTGTTACAAGAAAAAGGCATTGAGTTAGTAAACCAAGAAATGTTCATCGCCTTTATTAAAGATGCACTGCATAGCCATGTAGTGGAACCATCTCTACTTCATGGTGATTTTTGGCGAAGAAATATGGGGTTTTATAACACCGTACCCAGTATTTTCGATCCAGCTTGTTATTATGGTGATCGGGAATGCGATATCGCAATGAGCGAATTATTTGCTCCACTGCCTGATGCCTTTTGCGAGGCATACAATGCCTTATACCCATTACAATCTGGATATGAGCAACGAAAACTCATCTATCAACTTTACCCTGTTCTTAACCATGCAAACATTTTTGCAGGACACTATCTTACTGAAGCAAAACAACAAATCGAATTACTCCTTAAATAACATTAAAATCGTTGTAAAACGAATGTCATAAACCGTTAATCATGGCTATAGTTTACTTATAACGCGTTCAGATACAGGTGCTAGCCGCTTGTTTAGCGGTTAGTAAGTTATACCAATCTGATTAAATCTAGATTCATTTTTCATGGGTTAAGGTTTAATTCTGATTGCAATTTAACGAACTCAGGCATGCCTGATTAAGGTAAAAGCTGATGAAAGAACATTTCACACAACGTATTTCATGCCCTCATTGTGGCCACCATATACATGTTGCTCTTGATGCAAGCGACGGTGACCAGGATTACTACGAAGATTGCAGCGCATGCTGTAACCCGATCCACTTAAATATGCATATTGATTACGCACACAACAAACTAGAACTTTTCGTTGACAGCGACGACGAGCAAATTTTTTAATTTGCTCGTTTGCTATGTTCTTGTTGGGATAGGTAATTTTCTACGGTGTTAATAATGGTATAGGTTTGTTGATCAACTTCGATATTAAGCTTATCACCAACACTGTACTTATCTAAATTTGTGATTGCGAGTGTTTCTGGGATTAGGTGCAACCAAAAGCCCTGTTCATCAACTTCGCCAACGGTCAAACTTGCGCCATTCACACTAACAAAACCTTTGTAGAGTACGTATTTTTGCCAATCAGCTGCTAGTGATAAGTGCATTTTACAATTATTTTGATCATGATTAATTGCAATAATTTCTGCCATACAATGAATATGACCAGAAACAATATGCCCTCCTAATTCTGTGCCAAAGGTAACTGAACGCTCAAAATTTACTGTGTCATGCTCAGTTAATGCACCTAAATTAGTTAGTCTTAGTGTTTCATCTATTACATCAAAATTAATAAAACTGGACTCAGCTGATTGTTTTTCAAAACTCACGACTGTCAAACAACAGCCATTAATAGCAATACTCGCCCCCACAGTTAAGTTAGCAGCATAGTCATTAGCTACCTGTAAAGTGAGTCGTAAAATTCCACCTTCGTGAATCGCTTTTTTTACAATAGCTTGGGTTTGTACAATTCCGGTAAACATAGCAACACTTCTTTTCTTCACTAAATAGATAACTGCGATTTTTATTGATCTATGAATAGATTACAATGTTTGCCTGTTTTTTTAGTTGTGTGTTTTTTATGCTTTTTTGTAGTTGGGAAGCCAAGCGCTTAATTTCTTTAGCCATCCCTGTGTTTTTGGCGCAAGTTACACTTATTTTAATGACTGTGGTTGATACAGTAATGGCAGGTCAAGTAAGCGCAACTGACTTAGCTGCTTTATCAATTGCAACTGGTATCTGGAACCCATTAATGCTTGCCCTTCAAGGGATTTTACTTGCGCTTACAGGAATTATTGCGCAATTTTCAGGTTCAAATGATAAACAAGGGATTAGTCATTATTTTCAACAAGGCTTATATTTAGCACTGATACTCAGTTTCATAGGTGTCTTAGTCGCTGGTTTTGCTGATAGCGTATTAAATCAACTGGACACCAGCGCTGCGATTACATCTCTGGCTGAGCAATATATTTACTTTGTTAAATGGGGAATGCTGGGCTTTTTGCTATTTAGCGTGTATCGCAATATTACTGAAGGTATGGGTATGACAAAGCCAGCCTTCTATATCAGCCTAATCGGTTTAGCTGTAAATGTTCCTGCTAACTATGTGTTTATCCACGGTAAATTAGGGTTTGATGCCTATGGTGGTGCCGGATGCGGTATAGCCACAGCACTTGTATTTACTTCTATGGCACTAACTCAAGTCATTTACTGTCATTTCAGTAAAAAAGTGAATGCTAAAGAACTCCTCGCTAATTTTGCATTACCAAAATTCTCAACAATGTGGATCATTACCAAAGTAGGTATTCCTATCTCACTTGCTACCTTTTTTGAAGTAACCTTATTTGCTTGTATACCTTTATTTATAGCTCATTTAGGTGCAGTCGCAGTCGCTGGCCATCAGATTGCAGCCAGTGTTACCACCTTGCTATTTATGATGCCACTAAGTCTCTCAATTGCGATAAGTATACGCATTGGCAATTTATTTGGTCAGCAGCACTTTGAGCAATTAAGAAATGCAGTAAGAACTAGCTATATTCTGGCAGCTGTAATTGCATTTATGCTAGCCAGTATTACTTTCTTTGCTCGTGATATCATCAGCCAATTGTATTCAGATAATCCTGAGGTATTAGCACTTGCCTCTTCAATTATGGTATTGGCTTGCATCTACCAATTGCCAGACGCTTTACAGGTCTCAGCTAATGGTATTTTACGCGGATTAAAGCACACAGCCCCTATTGGCTACATAACATTTGTTTCATATTGGCTGATCGGATTTGCGCTTGGATTCGTACTTGCTCGTACAGATTTAATTGTTCCAGCAATGGGCCCTCATGGCTTTTGGATAGGCATTATTGTGGGGTTAAGTGCCGCAGCAATTATGTTGATGTTCACTGTTCATAGGCGATTTAAACATGCACCATTTTTGCAAAACCAATAGCCTTCTAAACTCTATTATTGCTCTAGTGTGTGTGGCACTTATTGCCTGCACACCCTCTTCTGGTGATGTAAATCACACCTATGCGCAAAGATTAAATAACGTGCTTAAAACCGAAGGTTTTAAGCTATCTAAACCGAGTACGCTAACTGTTAAGCACTTCGCTTATGACGATGAAGACAAAGCAACGATCGGCATGCTTGAACTTGCCCAGTTACGTCAGTGTAAGCTTGCAACTCTGATTGCTGAGCACAATAATCAGCTTGGCAAAACGGCAACACCCGCTAATGTTTTGAGTTATCAAATTAAGTTTATACAAAACGCAAATAGATGCTTAGAGCGCATTGATGAACAAGATGAACTTTTTGAAAAAATAAAACTCACCGCAGCAAAAAAACAAGCAAACTTAGCCAACTACTTTAAAGCTATGCTGTTCAACGAAACCGAGTTTAAACAAAGCTGGCAGCTAAGTTCGACTTATATTGATGAAAATACGTCAGGTTTTAGCGAAACCGTGAGCGCATTGGAGCAGATTGCTAAATTAAACAATCAAATTAATACCAGCAAAATAAACGAAATGGAGCCCGATAAAATCATCAGCCAACTTGAAGTGTTAAACCGTTTTAAATACAACAAGCTGTTAATTTCGGCGGCTCGAGCCCAAACACATTACAATCAACAATTAACAGAGCTGCTTATGCAGTACACAAATGATGAACTCTGTCCTGCCAACAAGAATAAACAAAAAGCACAAACGCTAAGTAATGTGTTTAAAAAGTTTTATTTGGAGCAGTTACAACCTTATCAATCATTCTTGGTGGGAAGATTAGAAACCCTACAACCACTTTATCATCAAATATGGCGTGACACTGAAATGAGCCCATTAGTAGATAGCGAAAGTAATGAGGCAATATTACGGAATCTTAAGCGCTCTGCTAAAAGCCATGTAACTTGGTGGCAAGGTTTTTATCGAGCGTGCGAAATTAGTCCGTTATGAGTAAAAAACCAGCACTTAACATAAAAATAGCTAAAGCTGCTTGATTCACACAAGCAGTCGCTATATATTAGCCTCCGTTGTTTAGCCAAGCTGACAACTTTTTAAATCAAAATACAACCGTAGCTCAGTTGGTTAGAGCACTACCTTGACATGGTAGGGGTCGGTGGTTCGAATCCACTCGGTTGTACCACGATTTAGGTATAACCAAAGGAAAGAGCACTACCACTCTTAATGGCCCGGTCCAAAGGTCGGTGGTTCGAATCCACTCGGTTGTACCATGATTTAGGTATAACCAAAGGAAAGAGCACTACCACTAGGTTGTACCAAAATATTTAATCTACTTCAGAATTAAATGTCTGTACGACCGTAGCTCAGTTGGTTAGAGCACTACCTTGACATGGTAGGGGTCGGTGGTTCGAATCCACTCGGTCGTACCAAATTTAATCCAACCTTTACTAAGATATTACCCGAAAATCTGAATTTTACAGTTGTAGCTAAGTCGGTTAGCGCACTACCACTCTTTATGACCCGCTCCAAAGGTCGGTGG